>DASPHQ010000198.1:0-8933 GCA_035629595.1 Urbifossiella sp.
GCGATCGTCGCCAGGTCGGAGTCGAGGGTGGTCGGCTTGGCGTCCGGCTTGCGGTTCCCCTTGTCGTCCAGCCCGCCCTTGTAGTCGTCGAACACCTTGAGCTTGGCGTTGTCCAGCCCGGCCACCGGCGGCGCCTTGTCCGGGGCGAGGTCGGTGACGATCGGGAAGCCGGACTTCTCCTCCGCCTGGTACCGGACCAGGGTCGGCGCCGACGTGCTCTGGAGCTTCTCGACCGCGAGGTAGTCCTGCTTGTACCCGATCCCCGGGCCGCCGAGGATGCCGGCCCCGATCATGCCGACGCCGCCGCTCAGGCCCAGCGCCAGCGCCCCGCCCTTCGGGAACCGCTCCGAGATCACCCCCAGCAGCGTCGGCCAGTAGAAGGTCTTGCCGATGCCGTAAATCGTCACCGCCGCGACCCACGGCCACACCGAGTCGGTGAACGGCATCCCGAGCATGTACAGCCCGGCGGTGCCCAGCACCGCGCTGCCGAACAGCAGGCCGATCGGGTTGATCTTGTGGACGATCGGGCCGGCGAAGAACCGCAGGGTGAACATCAGCACGTTCGTCCAGATGAACACCAGCTTCGCGTCCGTGCCGCTCTCCAGCACCCGGGCGGTGATGTTCGTGATCCAGCTGTCGGTGCCGAGCTCGACGTACCCGACCAGGGCGTGCATCAGGTACAGGAAGGCGAGCACGAAGCTGCCGAGCGAGAACTTGGTGACGACCGCGAACCCGAGCCACACCGCCCCGGCCACGCCCCACCCGACGTAGGCGAGGATGAGGTTCTTCTGCTTGGGGTCGTCGCCCGGGATGACCGGCCCGAGCACCTCCTGGAACAGCTTCGCCAGCGCCAGCCCGATCAGCGCGGCGCCGAGGGTGAACCCGAGCATGCCGACGCTCTTCATCATCCCCTGCAGCGGCACCCCGGCCGTCTTCGCCTCCGAGTCGGGGAAGCGGCGGCCGAGCATCATCAGCCCGTAGATGAGGACCGGCACGAGGAACACGCCGAGCTTGTACTCCCAGCGGACCTCGCCGGCCTGCTCGAACCCGAGCATCACGGCGGCCCCGAGGATGAGGCCGAGCGGCCAGCCGGCGTGGAGGATGTTCAGCCAGTGCGTCTTGTTCTTCGGGAACAGCGTGGCCGTCAGCGGGTTGATGACCGCCTCGCAGGTGCCGTTGCCCAGCGCGAACAGCCACATCCCGAGGTTCAGGCACCAGAACGCCCCGACCTTGCCGTAGGCCGCGTACACCGGCGTGGCGGCGAACGTGACCACCGCGGACGACGCATGCAGGAGGAAGGCGACGGCCATGAGGCGGCCGTACCCGAAGCGGTCGGCGCAGAAGCTGAAGAAGATGATGGCGAGCCCGAACCCGACGAGGCCGCCGCCGGTGATGGTGCCGAGCTCGGTCTGGGTGAACCCGTACTGGTCGCCCCAATTCTTCAGGATGTCAACGCCGCGGACGGAGAAGCCGATGCCGGCGGCGATGAGGGTGAAGAAGCTGGCCCAGAACAGGATCTTGTCGTTACGGGATGGGGCGCCGTTCACGAAACGACTCCGGGGGAGGGGTGCGGGGTGCGTGGCAAAGCGGCGAGTATAACCGCGGGGGGTCCGGGAGTGTTTACGGAAAACCCGCCGCGGGGGCGACGGGTTCCGCCGCTCGCGGCGTTGCAGGGCGTGCCCTGCAACGCCGCGAGCGGCGGCGCGTTCTCCCTTGCACCCGGCGGGCGCCGCGGTATACCCGGGCTTCCCGAACTTCCGCCGCCGAGGACGCGTGGGCATGGACGCCACAGCCCGGTTCCGCCGCACGCTCGGCCTCGTCGCCCTCCTCGCCGGGTGCCAGGCGGCCGCCGCCGACCGCCCCGTCGGCCGCGGCCAGAGCCCCGACGGCCCCCTCGCCCCGCTCCCCCCACCTGTGCAACCAGCCGCGCTGACCGCGCCGCCGGTCAAGGCCGTCGCCGGGGCGCTCGCCGGCGACCCGCGCATCAGGGTGGTGGCGAACGTCGGGCTGCGCAACACCGTCACCGAGCAGGAGGTGTGGGAGGCCGCCCGGCAGCGCGTCCAGGACTACATCAACGTCGTGGACGGCCCCGGCGGCAAGCAGACGATTGTGAAGGACGACGCCAAGGCGAAGGAGATTTACGACGACGAGCTGAAGCGGATCGTGGAGCGGGAACTGGTGCTGGAGGAGATGGAGGCGAAGCTGAAGAAGGCCGGCAAGGCGGCGGTGATGGACGACATCCGCGAGTTCGCCGGCAAGCTCGCCGACCGCAAGCTGCGCGACTTCAAGGCCCGCACGAAGGCCAAGACCGACGACGACTTCCGCGCCGCCCTGGCGGTTATGGGCCTGACCCCGGGCGTGATCCGCCGGCAGATCGAGCGGCAGATCATGGCCGACGAGTACGTCCGCAACAGCCTGAAGGAGCGCGGCAAGACGGTGAGCCTGGGCGACGTGCGGCGGTACTACGACGCCCACCCGGACGAGTTCGCCAAGCACGAGGCGGTGGCGTGGCAGCACATCTTCGTCAGCGCCGCCCGCTTCCCGACGCCCGAGGCGGCGCGGCAGCACGCCGAGAAGGTGCGCGCCGAGGCCGTGGCCGGGGCCGACTTCGTGGCCCTGTGCAAGACGCACGACCACGGGATCGCGTCGAACCAGAAGGCGATGGGCGTGGGCCTGAAGCGCGGCGAGATCCAGCCGGCCGAGTTGGAGCCGGTGGTGATGGCGCTGCCGATCAACGGCGTCGGCCCGGTGGTGGCGACGCCGACGGGGTATCACGTCGTGAAGGTGTCGGGGCGGCAGGAGGCGGGCGTGATGCCGTTCACCGTGCAGTTGCAGGACGACGTGCGCGAGAAGCTGATGCGGAAGATGCAGGAGGCCGAGTACAAGCGGATCGTCGGCGAGCTATGGCAGCGCGGGGTGGTGCGGTTCATCGCCAACCCGTGACGCACACCACCCCGGCGAGCCGAGGGCCGTCAGGCCCCCCTGGTGCGTCGGGCGTGCCCGATGTCTTTACAGGGTTCGATTCGCCATCAGCTTCTTGAGCGCCTCGTTCGGCTCGGGCGGGTTCGCCATCACGGCGAGGAACATGTCCCGGTCGCGGTCCGAGAGCGGGCGGAGGTGTGGCAGCGGGGGAAGCTCGTCGTCGTCACCGGCTTCGGTGAGCGGATCGCCATTCGCCTCGCTGTTGATCGGGTGGATGTCGTCGGTGACGGCCATTTCAACCCCCCGCGTCGGTAACGATCCCCGCTTCGCCCCGCGGTATGATACGGTCCACCCGCGAGGAGTGCCCCGGTGCGAACGCTCGCCGGCCACACGAAGGACGTCCGCGCCGTCGCCTACGGCCCCGACGGGATCCTCGTATCCGGCGGCTCGGACCGGACCGTCCGCGTCTGGAACCCGCTCACCGGCGAACACGTCCGCACGCTGAAGGCCGGCACGCCGGTGTACGCCGTGGCCGTGTCGCCGGACGGCACCACCCTCGCCCACGCCGGCCGCCACCCCACGGCGAATCCCCCCGTCGCCACACCGGTCCAGACGTTCCTTCTGGGCGCCGGGACTCCCGGCTACACGTTCCACTCCCCGACCATGACCGCGCGGACCGTGGCCCCGCCGCACAGGGCACTCCCGACTCAGTATCCGCGGTCGGTGTGGTCGCTGTCGTACTCCGCCGACGGCCGCTACCTCGCCGCGGCCGGGCGGGTGATGGGCGGTGGAAACTTCCCGAACGGCGGCGGCGGCCACTGGTTCCGCCCCAACGACGCCTCCGCCCACGGTCCCCTCGCGGAATGGAGGGCATACGCGCTCCGGTTCGCGCCCGACGGCCACCGGCTCGCGGTCACCGGCGACGCGGTGGTCAGGTTCTACGCCGGCCCCGAGGAGCCCGAACCGGTGGTGTCGTACCCGCTTCCGTCGCAATGGGCGGCGGCGGTGGCGTTCGTGCCCGGGACGCTGACGGCCGTGGTCGGGGTAAACAGCGCCCTGTTCTTTCTGGACGCGACGACCCGGCGGAAGCCGCGGAAGGCGAAGACCGGGTTCCGCACCGTGACCGCGGTCGCGGCGACGCCGGACGGCCGGGCGGTGGTCGTGGGCGGGCGGCCGGCGGGCGTCGAGGTGTACGACCCGGACAGCGGCACCCTGCGGGTCCGCTACGACTTCGGCCTCGGCGGCGTGAACGCCGTCGCGGTCGCCCCGGACGGGCTCACGTTCGCCGTCGGCGGGGACGACGGCCTGGCCGTGTTCGACTTCGAGGGATGAGTCGGTCCGGCGAGCAGTGCGACCACCGCCCTTCCCGGACACATGTGTCTAATTTTACGCACTACCAGCATTCTGACCTGTCCGTTGCCAGCTTTCCAAGTTCAATGACCGCAACAATTTGCGTCATTTTTCCCTCATTTCCGTTGGTCACGGGTGTCCGTCGATGTTGTGTCGAATATCAAGGGGAGGTCGCCCAGAACCCCCTCATGGAAAGAGCACCCCTGATGATGGTTCGCGCCCTCTTCGCCCTGGCCCTCCTGACCGCCCTCACCTCCGGCTCCGACGCCGGTCCGTTCCGCCGGCGGTCGCAGCCGAGTTCACCGGCCCCCAGCTACCAACCCGCTCCCGCATATCAGTCCGCTCCCGCCGCCCCCGTCACGAGCGTCAGCTACTCCAGCCCCCTCTCGGCCACGGACCCGGTCGCGGCGTCGGCCGGGGTCGGCGACGAGCTCGACGAGGTGAACGCCCTCCGCGCCCGGCGCGGGCTGCGGCCGTTCCTCCGCGACGAGGGGCTGACGGCCGGGGCGCAGGCGTGCGCCGCGGCGCGGGCGGCGCGCGGGCAGTTCGGCCACACCGCGAACGACTTCGCGTTCCTGCCGCCGGGGGCGTCGGCCCGGGCGGCCGGCTGCGCCGCCTACCCGGCGTCCTACGGGTGGATGAGCTGCTGCGTGTACGACGGCGGCACCTACGCCGGCGCGGCGGCGGTGACCGGCGCGGACGGCCGCCGCTACATGCACCTGTTCGTGCGCTGAGCCGCCCGCGAGCCGGGCGCTACATCTTTCCGATGTACCGCCCGGCGAAGCGGAGGAACGTCGGCCAGTTCGGCCCCGTGGTGTGGCCGCCGGCGTGCTGGCGGAACGCCACCTCGCCGGCGGTCAGCCCCGTCTCCTGCGGCGGGAACTCGGCCGTGCCGAGCCCCGTCTTGCCGAGCAGCTCGTACACCGGGCCGGCGTGGACGCCCGCCAGGAACATCCCCCGCGCGTCCACCCACGTCCCCTCCACCTGCGCCGAGCCCACGCTGATGAACACGGGCCGCGGGGCGCACAGGGCCACCAGCTCGTGCGCGTCCACCGGCAGGTCCTTCGCCGTCAGCGGCCCGGCGTACTTCAGGTAGTTCCCGGCCATCCAGTGGTACTCGCCGCTCCCCGCCACGTTCTCGACCTTCTCGCCGAAGTCGCGGCGGTGCAGCTTCGCCCCGCCGGCCCCGGACGAGCCGATGAACCCGACCGCGAACCGCTCGTCGTACGCCATCGCCACCAGCGCCGCCTTGCCGTACCGCGACAGCCCCTCGATCACGACGCGCCGCGCGTCCACCGCCGGGTCGGTCGCCAGGTAGTCGAGCGCCCGGCTGGCGCCCCACGCCCAGGCGCGGAGGGCGCCCCAGTCGTCCACGCGCCGCGGCTGGCCGCGGTTGCACAGGCCGATGATGCCGCGCGTGAGCCCGGCGCCGTTGTCGGCCTGGACGGTGGTGGGAACGAGGATCGCGTAACCCCATCCCTGCGCCAGCACCTGCTGCTGCCAGGACGGGCCGCCCTTGCCGCCACCGGGCGGCGGAACCGCCGGCCCCTTCCCGCCGGGGAAGACGAACCCGAACTCCATCACCACCGGCACCGGCCCGGGGGCGGTCGCCGGCACCGTGAGTGTCAGCGTGATGTCCACGGTGATCGCCGGGTAGGCGGAGTTGTCCACGCGGCCGACAAGCTTCTTGGTGACGACCGGCACGTCGCCGACCGTGTGCTTCTCGGTGGCGACGACCTCCCACTTCACCTTCGGCGTCTCGCGCGGCACGCGGCCGTACACCTCGCGGTCGAAGTCCTCGACGATCTCGGGGCGGCGAGTCGTGCGCCACACCTCCGGCGTGGTGACGCGCTGTCCGTTCTTGAGCCGGAGCGGGTCGGGGAGGTCCGGGTACGGGTTGGCCTTCGACTCGTCGGCGTTGGCGGCGTTGGGCGACTTGGGGTTGCCGTCCGCGCCGCGGCGCAGCTCCTTGATGCCGAGGAGGTCCATCGTCCGCTTGTGGTCCTCCTTCGCGGTGAGCGCGACCGGCGGCGGGTCGTCGGCGCGAACCGGGACGGCGGCGACGAGCGCGAGAAGCGGAAGGATGGTGAGGCGCACGGCGTGTCCTCGCGAGGGAGAGGCGGACACGCCGAGGGTATCGCCACGGGCGGGCGGCCGCAAGGATCAGGCCTTGCTTGGTCGAAATCCTCTGGCTCGGGGCCGGTAGCCGCGGGCTTTAGCCCGCGCGACGTGGGCGGTGTCCGTTCCCCGTTGCCCCCTGGTGGGCGCCCCAGGTGGGCGCGGGCTAAAGCCCGCGGCTACCGGCCCCGAGCCGAGTGCTTCGACAGAGCAATCAGTCCGCCTTCCCCGGCGCGGCCAGCAGCGACCGCAGCCGCCAGCGCAGCAGCCCGAACCGCCGCCGTGTGTCGGCGGTCGTCACCGCGCGCCACAGCGCCCGGCGGCTGCCGACCAGCACCACCAGCTTCCGCCCGCGGGTGATCGCTGTGTACAGCAGGTTCCGCTGCAACATCACGTAGTGCTGCGTACTCACCGGCACCACCACTGCCGGGTACTCCGCCCCCTGGCTCTTGTGGACGCTGATGGCGTACGCCAGCTGCAACTCGTCCAGGTCGGCGAAGTCGTAAGCCACGGCCTTGCCGTCGTAGTCCACGGTGAGCACCTGATCCACGGCGTCGATCGCGGCGACGCGGCCGATGTCGCCGTTGAACACCTCGCGCTGGTAGTTGTTCCGCACCTGCATCACCTTGTCGCCGGCGCGGAACGTGCTGTCGAACTTCTTCGTCTCGATCGTGCCCGGCTTCGCCGGGTTCAGCGCCTCCTGCAACACGCGGTTGAGATTCAACACGCCAAGTTCGGTCTTCACCTGCGGCGTCAGCACCTGCACGTCCTTGAGCGGGTCGAGGCCGAACGCCGCCGGGATGCGCACCGTCACCGCCTGGCGGATGCGGTCGATCACCGTCTCGGGGGCGTCCGCCTCCACGAAGTAGAAGTCGCCCTTCCCCGCGGGCGCCGACTCGGGCTGCTCGCCGTGGTTGACAGCGTGCGCCGCCCGCACGATCCAGCTCGCCCCGGCCTGCCGGTGAACCTCCGTCAGCCGCGCCACCGGCAGCACCTTCGACTCGATCAGGTCGGCGAGGACAGACCCGGCGCCGACCGACGGGAGCTGGTCCACGTCGCCGACGAACACGACCGCGGCGAACGGCGGCACGGCGCGCAGCAGCTGGTTCATCAGCACCACGTCCACCATCGACACCTCGTCCACGACGAGCACGTCCACGTCGAGCGGGTTCTCCTTGCCGCGGCGGAAGCCGCCGACGCCGGGGTCGAATTCGAGGAGGCGGTGAATGGTCTTCGCCTCGCGGCCGGTCGATTCCGCGAGGCGCTTGGCGGCGCGGCCGGTCGGCGCCGCCAGGAGCACGCGCAGCGACTTGGCGGAGACGATTTCCAGAATGGCGCGGACGATGGTGGTCTTGCCGGTGCCGGGGCCGCCGGTGACGACCATGAGCTTGTGCGTGACCGCTTCGGTGATCGCCGTGCGCTGGCTGTCGGCGAAGGTGATGCCCATCTTCCCTTCGGCCCAGCCGAGCGCCGCGGTGTGGTCGGCGGTGCGGAGCGGGTGCGCGCCCTTCCCCAGCGCCGCGAGCTGCCGGGCGACGCCGAGCTCGGCCAGAAAGAGGGGTTTGAGGTAGAGCAGGTGTTCGTCGCCGGGCACGCCCGCGGCCTCGTCGGGGTCGTAGCCGGTGTCCTTCGTCACGAGCGCGACGCTGTCGCGGACGATCTCGTCGGTGATGCGCAGCTGCTCGACCGCGTCGCGGATGCCCTCGGGGGGAATCTGCGTCAGCGCCACCGCGGCCTCGGTCGCCAGCGCTTCCGGCAGCCCGACGTGACCGTCCGACTGCGCCTCGCCGAGGACGTGGCGCACCGCGGCCTGCGCGCGGAACGGCGAGTCGCGCGGCAGCCCCAGCTTCAGCGCGAGCGCGTCGGCCGTGGGGAAGCCGACGCCCCAGATGTCGGTGCTGAGGCGGTAGGGGTTCTTCGTCACCACCTCGATGGCGTTCTCGCCGTAGGCCTGGTAGATCTTGACGGCCCGCGCCGTGCCGATGCCATAACTGTGCAGGAACACCATGATCGACCGCACCGCCTGCTGCTCGCGCCAGCTGTCGCGGATCTTCTCGACCAGCTTCGGGCCGACGCCCTTCACCTGCGTGAGGAACGTGGGCGACTGGTCGATGACTTCGAGTGTCTTGTCGCCGAACACGTCCACGATGCGGCGGGCGAAGCCGGGGCCGACGCCGCGGACGAGGCCGGAGCCGAGGTATTTGACGATGCCCTCGGCGGTGTGCGGCGGGGTGGCCTTGAGGTGCTCGGCCTTGAACTGGAGGCCGTGCTGGCGGTCGGTCACCCACTTCCCCGCAGCCTCGACGTACTCGCCGGCGACCGGGTGCTGCATGGCCCCGACGACGGTGACGAGGTCGCGCTGCCCGCGGGCGCGGACGCGCAGGACGCAGTACCCGGTGTCGAGGTTGTGGAACGTGATCCGCTCGATCACGCCGGACAGTTGTTCCGTCATCGGCTCGGGGTCTCGGCTCGGGGCTGGTAGCCGCGGGCTCCAGCCCGCGCGAGCGTCGGCGGTGTCCGAACCGCGTTGCCCGTTGGTGGAC
>DASPHQ010000199.1:0-3306 GCA_035629595.1 Urbifossiella sp.
CCCGAACACCGCGGCCGGGATCGTGAGGGGCTCGAACGTCGGCTCCAGCCGGTCGGCCGGGTCGTACCAGAACGCACACGGCTCGCCGACCGGGTGCGAGGACAGGAGGGCACCCAGCTCGGCCTCCGCCCCCGCCCGGTCGGGGTGCGTGCCGCCGCGGACCTGGCCCTGCCACGGGGTCGCCCCCCGGTCGTACTCCACCGCCAGCACGGTCTGGAACACCACCCCGGCGTCGGCCGGCAGCTGCCGGACCTCGCCGCCGGTCACTTGGGCGGTCGTCGGCTCCAGCCGGGTCCAGTGCCGCCACGCGGTCCAGCACAGGAGGAGCCCCGGGATGCCGATCATCAGCGCCAGGATAAAGAGCCCGGGCAGGAGTTCGCACAGCCCCGCCGACCACCCGCACCCGCGGGCGACGACCACCCGCCCGGGCCACGCCGGATCGTACCAGGCCGGGACCTCGGTCCCGACGGGGAACCCCCGCAGGTCGCTCTCGGCCCGGTCGGGGCTCCCGTTGGCCCACGTCCAGTCGAGCTCGGCCCACTCCTCCCGGGCTACACCACCAGCGTTGTACCGGAGGCGGACCTTCGGCCGGTAGACGGTCCTCCCGCGGCCGTCCTCGCGCGATCCCAGGTCCGCCTCCAGAACGGTCGCGGTCGTCGGGGCGTAGGTGTGGTCGACGCGGTACGCGTTCCAGAGCGTGGCCGCCCCCTCTGCCGTGATGTACAGGCAGACGAGGAACATGACCCCGTACGCCATCGCCCCGATCGGCTCTCCCCAGTGCGGGGGTTCCTTCGGCGCATCGGGCGGTGTTGTGAGCGGGTCGTTAGGAGGCAGGCTCATACGGGTACGCGGCACTCGGGGGGCGCGGAGGGCTTAAAAGAATAGGTCGGGGTCGCGGCGTGTCAAACGCACCGAGGTCGAACGGTCCAGCCGGTGTTCATGTCGCACAGGACAGCAGATGGATCAGTCGGTTGAGCGCGAGGGCGGCGTTCTTGCGGTCTGCATCATGCCGTCTCGGCAGCCGAAGCACTCGCCGTATCTCATGGCCGTCGCTCAAACCGTCGCCTATAACAGGAGGTTCCACCCTCGCCCGGAGCAGTTGCATGCTGCAGATCGAGCCGAAGTCACGGGTGCGCGAGGACCGCGCGCCGAAAGCCCCGCTGGAGACGATGCAGGACCGGGAGGAGGTCGGCCAGGAGGTGGCGAGCGACCTGACCCTCGGCGGGCTGGGGACGTTCCTCTCCGCCGGGTCGAAGGGAGTGAACCTGCTTGCCGCGAACCTCGGGCTGACGGCGGTCATCCCGGTGCGGATCGTGACCGACCCGGAGGGGCTGAAGCTGCGGCTGAAGGCGGACGACGCCAAGGCGCTGGCGGACGCGGGCGGGGTGGTGGCGTTCCTGCTGGGCGAGCGGGACGAGCGGGACCGGTACTACCTGCCGGTCGACAAGTTCCTCGCGAAGGCGACTCTCCGGGACGGCCGGTACGTACTCGACTTCAACGAGAAGTGGCTGCTGCCGTACCTCGGGCACCCCGGGGTGAAGAAGGCGTTCGCCCGGCTCCTCAAGAAGTAGGACTGGCCAACCTCCGGCCGAAGCGCCGTTGGCACATCGCTTGCTTTCCCTTCTCCCGCGAATGGATGCCCCCGCGAGAGGAGCGAGTGATGCCCGCCACGCAGGTCCTCCCCCGCCGCAAGACCGCCCGGAAGTCCCGCCCGACGGCGGGCCGCCCGGTGACCGAGCTGCTGCGGGAGCTGGCGTTCGTCCTGCACTGCACCCGCGTGGTCTCCCAGCTTCCTCGGACCGGTGGCTGACCACCGCCCCGACGAAATAGACACACGGCCCGGCATCCATCCCCCAGCGGTTGCAAGCCGCTGGGGGATGGATGCCGGGCCGCTCCTTCGTTTCGCCTCCTGTCACCCGTGCGTGTGTAACTCGGGGAACCTTCTTACCTGCCGCCTTGTAGAGTTCTCGCGCACCGGCTTGTCCGGAGTCGCTCCATGCCGGACCTTGCCGCACTCGTCACGTCTCATCGGCGATCGAGCCGTTACTCGGATGTTGCGCCAGCGCCGGCGGGAATGGGTATGTCGTCCCCATCGCCCCCGCCCACGAGGTCGTCATGTCCCAGCGCACCCTGTTCCCGGCCGTGGTCGCCGGCTTGCTCGCGGCCGTGGTGAGTGGGGCCGATGCCCCCGCCCCACCGGCGAAGGCCCGGGCGGAGTACACCCGGGTGGAGATCCGGGGCAAGCTGCAGCTCACGGATCAGTTCGCGGGCGAAGCCCTCGCTCTGCCCGAGCTGTTCAGTCAGCCGGTCCGGGCGGTGGTCAACGGCATGCCCCTGGCCTTCAAGGATAAGGACCAGGCGGAGCGGGCGAAGAAGCTGGCCGGGAAGACCGTCCTGGTGAGCGGCGACCTCAGCCGAGTGGCGGGCCAGCAGACCGCGGTGCAGCCGACCCACTACGTCTATTACGTCAATGTGACCGCGCTCAAAGCAGCAGACTAGATCATAAGCGGTGGTTCGCGCCGCCCTCACAACCTGAACGCCTACTCGTACTCTTATCACAAAACCTGGCAATCTCAGTAGACGGGAGAGGAAGTGCAGGTAAAAGGGATGGTAACGCCCATCATCCCCAGGTGACACGTCATGGCGAAGAAGAAGGCTGAAGAGGCTCCCGAGACCCAAGACACCGGAAACGGCTCGATGACCAAGGCGGATGCGGTCCGAGCAGCGGTGGCGGAAGGCAAGCTGAAACCGCTCGTCGCCTGCGCGTGGATCAAGGAGAAGTTCGGGATCGACATCACCCCCCAGCACTTCAGCTCTTACAAGAGCAGCGAGGCGAAGAAGACGGGCACCCCCGGCCGCCGGGGTCGGAAGCCTCGTGAGGCGGTGGCGGTTGTGGCCTCGCCGAACGGTGCTCCCGTGGCAACCGGCGGGGCCGTGGACCTGGCGAAGCAGTTGAAGGGCCTGGTCACCCGGTACGGTGCCGACGAGGTGTCGGGGATGCTGGCCGTGCTGCGGGACTGACCGATCGGAGCGCAGACCACCCGCAGCGTGAGGGCTTCGATGCGGGTGACGCCGTTGATGGTGTTCTACGGTGCCTTCGCCGCCGCCGGGGCGGTGGTGCCCTGGTACTACAACCTCCGCTTCATGCGCGAGTCGGATGAGTTGCTCACCCCTCAGCGGTGGCTCGCCGAGGGGTTCGTTACGCCACTGGCCGGGTCCATCACGTCCGACTTCCTGATCGGCACCCTTCCGGTCCTGGTCTGGATGTTCGTCGAAGCCCGCAGGCTCGGGATGCGGCACCTGTGG
>DASPHQ010000200.1:0-4331 GCA_035629595.1 Urbifossiella sp.
GTTTCCGCGACCCGGTGGGGGGTGCGGCGGAAACAATAATCTCGGCGAAAGTGTGGTCAGGCGGCGCGTTTGGCACGGCGGATTTCGCCGAACACGTCGAGCAGGGCGCGGTAGTGCTGGTCGAACGTCCAGCGGGTGCCGGCCGCCCGCGCCGCCGCGGACATCTCCGCCCGCCGGCCGTGGTCGAGGAGGCCGGTCATCGCCGCCGCTAGCGCCGGGGCGTCGTGCGGGTCGTCGACGACGACGCCGTCGGTCGGGCTGAGCAGCTCGGCGGCGCCGTTGTACCGCGTGGTGACGACCGGCAGCCCGCACGCCAGCGCCTCCAGGGCGACGAGCGAGCACGGGTCGTAGAAGGTCGGGTGGACGAGGAAGTCGGCGGCGAAGTACGCGTCCTTCGGGTCGCCGCGGTGGCCGAGGAAGCGGACGCGGTCCGCGACGCCGAGCCGCTCCGCGAGGCGGCGGTAGCGCGCGAACTTCGGGTGGCCGACGATCGCCAGCGCGAACGGCTTCGTCCGCGGCACCAGCGGCAGCGAGCGGATCAGCGGCGCGAGACCCTTCAGCCGGTAATTCATCGCCACGAACAGGCCGACGGTGGTGTCGGGTGTCACGCCCCACTCGTCACGCTCGTGCTGCCGGCGGACGAGCCGGTCGTCGGCGGCGAAGCGGAGCGGGTCGATGGCGCTGTGGACGACGCGCACCGCTTCCGGCGGCACGCCGAGGAAGCGCTCGAAGTGGCCGCGCACCATTCGGCTGTTGACGACGACCAGCGGCCGGTTCGGGCCGAGGTACTGCTTGCGTTCGAGGCGTGGGAACGACCACGCGGCCGGGTCGAGCCACTTGCCGACGGTGGCGACCGACCGTTCGAGCCGCGTCGAGAATTTGAGCTGGTTATGGGCCGCGGACGCGGCGTGGAGGCCGCCCTGGGGGTAGAGTACGTCCTGACCCCACGTCTTGTCGAAGCCGACGGTCACGTCGTGGCTCGCGCCGCGGAGGGCGCGTTCGCACGCCTCGCCGAACCGCCACGGCCGCAGGAAGCGCGGCCCGGTGGGCACGTCGAGCCGATGAAAATGCGTCGCGGGCGGGAGCGACGCGGCGTCCCACCGGCAGGCGTAGAGGTGGACGGCGTGGCCGTCGCGGGCGAGGCGGCGGGCGAGGTCGCCGAGGTACGTCTCGGCCCCGCCGCGGGCCGGCAGCACGCTCTCGTAGCAGAGGGCGATGTCCATTACGCCGCGCTCCGGGGGGCGACCGACTTCCGCCGCCGGTGGTTCCGGCGGTACAGCTTCCACTTCCATGTCACGAACCGCCGCAGGAGCCGGCCGCCGCCGTACAGCTTCCAGAACCGCAGCCGGTCCCGCGCCGTGACGCCGGCCACGTCCGACGAGTACAGCAGCTGGCCGAGGTCCTTGATCTGGAACCACAGCGCCCGCAGCGGGTGTCGGTCCAGGCGGTGCAGGTCGATCATGAACACGCGGCCGGGCCACTCGTCCGGCACCCGGCGGGTCAGTTCCTCGGGCACGTAGAAGTGGCAGAAGTACAGGTCCTTGTGGAACCACTTCCCGTCGTGGAGCCGGCGGGCGAGGCGGACGAGTTCCGCGGTGAGGCCGCGCTTCCAGCGGGCGAACGCGGCCGCGTCGAGGCGCTCGGCCGCGAGCGGCACGGCCTCGTGGAGCGGCAGCATGCCGTACAGCTCCTCGACGGCGAGGAACCCTTGCAGGCGGAAGCCCGGCCCGACGAACTGCCCCGCGGCGACGGCCCGCGGAACGGGGAAGCCGGCGTCGCGCGCCCACTTCAGCCGCTGCCACTCCTCCAGGCCCGGCGACCACGCCCGGTTTGGGACCAGCGTGGCGAGGAGGCCGCGCAGCCAGCCGAGGCGGTAGTGCCGCTTCAGGTACACGCCGAGGCGGGTGCGGCCCTGCGTCAGGATCAGCCGGCCGATCGAGCGGCCCTGCTTCTTGTGGAGCCGGTCGGTGACGTCCTCGGTCATCACGCGGTCGGGCCAGTCGTCGCCGGCGAGGCGATCCCAGTCGGGCTCGTGGCGCAGGAGGCGCGTGCCCTTGCGGAGCCGGTGCCACAGCGACGACACGGGGTCGCGGACGGTCGGCAGGAATCGCGCGGAGGACGGCGTTCGCGGGGTCGGGTCCATCAGCCTCTCACGATGCGGACGTGCCGCACGCCGCCGACGCTGACGCGGTCGTCGGCGTCGACCCAGAACACAGGGCCGGTCGGCCGACAGCTCGCGTCGCGCAGCTGCGACAGGAGTTGGTCGCACTGTCGTGTCACGGATTCGCGGCGCTCGGTGGACGGGTTCGTGACAAGCCAGTCGGCGAGCGGTTGACCGGCGGGCGGTTCGTGCAGCGCGAACCAGTCGGCGGAAGCCGCGCCGGTGAGCCGCTGGCCGAAGGCGAGGAGTCGCGGGGCGGGGAGGCCGTAGCGCTCCAGGTGGAACAGCACACGGCCGAGGGTGGCGCCAGGAGATCGCCACGGCCGCCCGCGGAACCACGCTTTCAGGCGTGCGAGCGGCGTGACCGACGTGCCGGTGACGAGTTCGGCGGCACGTCCGTCCGGCAGTTCGATGCGGCGGGTGCCTGCGGCTTCGCCGTAGAACGGGGCACACGTCGCGGGGCGGGGCCACGTCGCGGCCACGGCGGGGATGACGCACACGGCTTCGCCGGCGAGCCAGACGAGCCGCTGCTCGGTGTCGGTGACAACGGGCTGTCGCTGGTCGCGCACGGACCGCCGGCGCAGGGCAGCGGCCGCATACTGCGCGATGAGGTTGGCGTAAACGGCGAGCGAGTTCTGCCTGATCCCCATCGCCCGGCGGTACACCCCAAGGAACCGCAACCGCTCCCGGGGCGTGGCGAGGTGGTCGGCGAGCGAGGCGTGGAGTGCGGCCAGTTGAGGGAACATTGCGGTGAACGGGATACCCCCCTCCCCACTGGAGGCCGACTGCCAATCGAGCAGCGCCACCTCGCCCGTCTCCGGCCGAACGAATACGTGTTTGGCCGACAGGTCGGGGTTGTGAAAGCCCGCCTCGTGGAGGGCCGCGACACCCCGCGCGATCTGCCCGGCCAACCGGGTGCGGTCGATGCGTGACAACTGGGTGTCGCGGAAGAGCCGCCGCAGCTCGACCCAACCAGTCAGTTCCTCGACCAGCAGGAACGCCCGCCCGCGGCCGTCCTCGCCGTGGGCGATCCACCGCGGCGCCGGCAGGCCCGCGGCCGCGAGTTGCTTCAACAACTCCGCTTCGCGGCCGCAGCGTGAGCGCCAGCCGAATCCGGCCCGCCATTGCCGCAACCGCTCCTTCCATGTCACGTGGTGCTGCCGCTTCAGGTACAGCGGCCGCACCCAGCCCGGCAGTTCGACGCGCACGACGTGCCGGTCTGGGTGGCCGCTCACCACCTCGCCGGGAAGGTCGAGCAGGTCGGCCGCGGTCGCGCCGGCGAGTCGCGCGGCGAAGTCGGGATGCACCTCGACCCAGCCCGCAGCGGCGCGAATCGGTGGTTCGAGCACGCTAGCCGGCACGGCGCACCTCCGCGGCGAGCGGCAGCGGGAAGCGGCCGAGCAACCCGGCCGCGGCGGCAAACACCGCGTCCGGCGTCAGCCCGGTCATGCAGCGGTGGTCGAGCGGGCAGACGCGCCGCTGACACGGGCCGCACGGCACCGGCACCCGCAGGTTCGTCGCCTTCGCGAAGTACGTCTCGGTCCATTCCAGGTGCGTCGGGCCGAACAGCGTCACGACCGGCCGGTCGAACGCGGCGGCGAAGTGGCGCGGGCCGCTGTCGGTCGTCACCAGCAGGTCGGCGCGGCGGACCACCGCCTTCGTCAGCCCCAGTGACAGTTCGCTGTCGGCGAGCGAGTGGACGTGCGGACTGCGGCTCGTGTCGGCGATGCGGCGGGCCAATTCGCGCTCGGCCGGGCCGCACAGCACCAACACGCCGGCGCCGGTGCGTTGCGCCAGCATCCGGGCCAGCGCCGCGAACGAATCACCCGGCCAGAACTTCGCCGCCCCGAACGCCGCCCCGGGGTTCAGCAGCACCACGCGCGAGTACCGCCCGAGCCCGAACCGCTGCCAAACCGCGTCCGCGGCAGCCTCGTCGACGCCGGTCGTGAGCAGCTCCATCCGGTGCCCGGGGTCGGCGGCACCGATCGCCACCGCGAGGCGGTTGTAGTCGTCAATCACCGGCGACGGCACGAACCGACCGCGCTCCGTTTTCGCGTCGAGCTTCGGGCCGCTGAGGAGGAAGCTGCGGCCGTAGCGGCGGAAGCCGATCACCCGGCCGCAGCCGCCGACTCGAGCCAGCAGCGCGGCGCGGAACGAGTTGGGGAAGAGC
>DASPHQ010000201.1:0-2895 GCA_035629595.1 Urbifossiella sp.
CGGCGTGCTCGGCGAGGTCGCCGTCGAGGATCGCGGCGACGACGTCGGCCAGGTCGTCGGCGCGCTGCTGGCGCTTGCCCTCGACGGTGGCGTTGCCGACCATGTCGTGCGGGCCGGCGACGAGGAACCCGGTGGCGGCGTCGGCCCCGAGCGCGTCGCCGGCGAGTTGCTCGCGGACGAAGCGGTCGAACGGCACGTCGGCGTTGAATGCGCGGATGACGTAGTCGCGGTAGTGGTACGCCGTCGGCCGGGGGTTGTTCATCTCGAACCCGTGGCTGTCGGCGTACCGCACCACGTCGAGCCAGTGCCGCGCCCAGCGCTCGCCGAAGTGCGGCGACGCGAGGTAGCGCTCGACCAGCTTTTCGTAGGCGCTCGGGTCCGGGTCGCGGACGAAGGCGTCCACTTCTTCCGGCGTCGGCGGCAGGCCGAGGAGGTCGAACTTGAGCCGCCGCACGAGCGTGCGCCGGTCGGCGGCGGGGGACGGTGTCAGACCCTTCTCCGCGAGTTTGGTGACGACGATCTTGTCGATCGCGGTGCGCCCCACGGTCGCGGGCACCGGCGGGCGCTTGACGGAGGCGAAAGCCCAATGATCGTCCGCAAGGGCGACCGGGACAAGGAAAAGGAGAGTGAGTAGTGAGAGGGCCGTGCGGGAGGGCATTCGTGCATTCTACTGGCGGGTCGGGAGCGTCCGCAAGCCGCGGTCGGCCGATGTCGTGGCCGGTCTTTCAGTTCCGTCGGTAGACTCGCCCGCGCGTCGTTCCAACATAGATTCTTCCAGACGAATCAATGCTTCTGGGACTGGGTCCCCCTCCTTCCTGGAACCAAGTGTCGTCGTCGGAGAATGATGCGTCAGACCGCCGTCGCCTCCCCGCGATCCGGCGCCGCCACGTCGGTGAAGCCGATGCCGCGCAGCCCCTCGGCGAGCGCCGCGGCGCGGTCGGGCTCGCCATGGACGAGTCGCACCCGCGCCCCGGCCAGCGGGCCGAGCATCCGCAGCAGGTCCGCGTGGTCGGCGTGGCTCGACAGGCCGTTCAGCACCACCACCTCGGCCTTGAGCGGCACCACCCGGCCGAGTACGCGCACCTCCGGCCGCCGCTCCACGATCCGCCGGCCGAGGGTGTGCTCGGCCTGGAAGCCGGCGATCAGCACGGTGTTCCGCGGGTCCGGCAGGTGGTGCTTCAGGTGGTGCAGGATGCGCCCGGCCTCGCACATGCCGCTCGCCGCGATGATGACGGCGGGCTCCGGCATCCGGTTCAGCTTCATGCTCTCCAGCGGCGACTCGACGTAGCGCACGGTCCGCCCGCCGAACAACTCCGGGTGCTTGGCCAGTAGCGCCGTGGTTTCGTCGTCGAAGCATTCGGGGTGGGCGCGGAACACCTCGGTGGCGCGGGTCGCCATCGGGCTGTCCACGAAGATCGGCACCGGCGGCAGCTTCCGGGCCTGCATCAGTTCGTGGAGGAAGTAGATGAGCGTCTGCGTGCGGCCGACGGCGAACGCCGGCACGATCACCTTGCCGCCGCGGTCGGCGGTGCGGCGCACCACTTCCCCCAACCGCTCGGCCGTCTCGTCCACGTGCTCGTGCGTGTGGCCGCCGTAGGTGCTCTCGGTGATCAGGAGGTCGCACGCCGGCACCGGCTCCGGGTCGCGCAGGATCGGCAGTCCCGGCCGGCCGAGGTCGCCGGTGAACGTCAGCCGCCGCTCACCGGACGGGCCGTCGATGCGGACGGCGGTGACCGCCGAGCCGAGGAGGTGGCCGGCGTCGGAGAACATGGCCTCGATCCCCTTCCCGATCGAAACGTGCGCCCCGTAGTTCACGGCCTGGAGGCGCAGGAGGGTACGGTACACGTCCTTCGCGTCGTACAGCGGCTCCACCTTCGGCTCGTCCTTGCCGCGCTTGCGGTTCAGGTAGTTGGCGTCCTCCTCCTGGATCTTCGCGGCGTCGCCGAGCATCACCGCGGCGAGCGCCCGCGTGGCCGGGGTGCAATAGATCGGGCCGGCGAACCCGCGGCGGACGAGGTTCGGTAGGTTCCCGCAGTGATCGACGTGGGCGTGGCTGAGGATGACGGCGTCGATGTCCTTCGCCCGGAACGGGAAGTCGCGGTTGCGGCTCACGGCTTCCGCCCGGTGTCCCTGGAACAGGCCGCAGTCCAGGAGTACCGTCTTGCCGCCGGCGGTCAGCTGGTGCATCGACCCGGTGACGGTGCGGGCCGCGCCCCAGAAGGTGACGGCGGGGGCGGCGTCGCGGGCGGGTCGGGGCATGGCGCACCGTGAGAGTTCGATTAGGACAGGGTACGCATCAGTCGCCGCCTGCGTATAACCGCGGTGTGCGGCCGGCCCCCGACTCGCGGGGCGAACTCCCCCGGCCGCCTCCTTCGGAGGGTGACGCGATGCGTACGCGGATCATGGTGGTCGGGCTGGCGGTCGGGCTCCTCGGCGTCCTCGGCGGCGCCGGCGTGGCGCAGGACGCGGCCAACAGCCCCACCGGGACGTGGAAGTGGGAGACCGAGCGCGGCGGCCAGAAGCGCGAGACGACCCTGAAGCTGAAGGCCGACGGCACCAAGCTGACCGGCACGATCAGCGGCGGCGGCAAGGACGGCAAGGACGTCGCCATCGAGGACGGCAGCTTCAAGGACGGCGAGGTGCGGTTCAGCGTCACCCGGATGTTCAAGGACCAGAAGAACACGTCGAAGTACGTCGCCAAGGTGACCGGCGACGTGATGAAGGGGACGATCGAGGGGAGCTTCGGCGGCAAGGACACGAAGCGCGACTTCGAGGCCAAGCGGTCGAAGGACTGAGCCCCTCGCACCGCGGGGGCGGGTCGGGTACGATGATCCGATGCGAACCGCTACCCTCCCCGCGGTCCTCTTGCTGGCCACGTCCGTGCGGGCCGCCCCG
>DASPHQ010000202.1:0-4704 GCA_035629595.1 Urbifossiella sp.
ACGTGAACCTGCCGGTGCTGGAGCGCGGCCCGGTGCGCGGCATCAAGGTGCTGCCTCAGAACGTGTCGCCCTACCTGGAGAAGTTCGACCGGCGGGTGAACCCGCGCGGCCGCACATACTTCTGGGCCGACCCCGAGTTCCGCTGCCCCGAGCCGCACCCGGACACCGACGTGACGGCGCTGGCCGAGGGGTACGTCACGGTCACGCCGCTGCAGTTCGACCTCACCGCCCACGCCCGACTCGCCGAGGTGCAGGGGTGGGGGTTGGAGTTGGGGTGATCTGTCTTGCCGCTTGCGGCTTAGCGTTGCCCAGCGCGAAGCCGCAAGCGGCACCGTAACCACATCACACACCGCGGAGCACGACGTCATGTCCCGCGCCCTCTTCGCGCTCCTGCTCGTCGCCACGCCCGCAACGGCCGCCCCGAACGTCGTTTTCATCTGCTCCGACGACCAGCGCGCCGACACCGTCGCGGCCCTCGGCAACCGCCACATCCGCACGCCGGCCCTCGACCGCATGGCGCGCGACGGGTTCGCGTTCACCAACGCCTACTGCCAGGGTTCGACGCAACCCGCCGTGTGCGTGCCGAGCCGGGCCATGTTCCTGACGGGCCGGTCGCTGTTCCGCGTCAACGACCAGCTCCGCGACCTGCCGACGTGGCCGGAAACCTTCCGCCGCGCCGGCTACCACACGTTCGGCGTCGGCAAGTGGCACAACGGCCCGGCGAGTTACGCCCGCAGCTTCGACGCCGGCGGCCCCGTGTTCTTCGGCGGCATGAGCGACCAGAACAAGGTGCCGGTCCACCCGTTCGACCCGAGCGGCACCTACCCCAAGACGAACCTCCGCACCGGCTCCGAGTACTCGACCACGCTGTTTGGCGACGCCGCGGTCCGCTTCCTGACCGACTACCGCGGTGACAAACCGTTCTTGCTGTACCTGACCTTCACGAGCCCGCACGACCCGCGAACGCCGCCGGCGGGCGCCGAGAAGCAGTACGACCCGGCGGCGCTGCCGCTGCCGCGGAACTTCCTGCCGCGGCACCCGTTCGACAACGGCGAGCTGGCCATCCGTGACGAGAAGTTGCTCGATCGTCCACTGGCCGAACCCGAGTTGCGCCGTGAGCTGGCCGCGTACTACGTGATGATCTCGCACGTCGATGCCCAGGTCGGCCGTGTGTACGAGGCGCTCGCGCGGCGCGACGTGTTGCGGAACACGATCGTGATCTTCGCCAGCGACCACGGCCTGGCGCTCGGGTCGCACGGCCTCCTCGGCAAGCAGAACCTGTACGAGCACAGCATGAAGGCACCGCTCCTGATGACCGGCCCCGGCATCCCGGCCGGCGGCCGCTCGGCGGCGTTCGTGTACCTGTTCGACCTGTTCCCGACCGTCGCGGAGTGGTGCGGGGTGAAGCCGCCCGCCGGCGTGGACGGCCGCAGTTTGGTTGGCGTGGTCGAGGGTCGGCAAGAGGGTGCGCGCGAGGCCGTGTTCGGAGCTTACCGGGACGTTCAGCGGAGCGTTCGCACCGAGCGCTGGAAGCTGATTCGCTACCCGAAGGTCGACCGCTCACAGCTGTTCGACCTACGAGCCGATCCGGACGAGATGCACGACTTGAGCGCCGATGCAGCCCACACCGCGACGCTGCGCGAGATGTTGGATCGACTCCGGGCAGAGCAACGGAGCTACGACGATCCGCTCCTGCGCGCTCCGACGAAATGACAACACAATAGTGGCCAGATTCCGTTCATTCAGCGCAAATCAAGCACCTGGAAAGAGTTGTCGGTTCCGATTCGTGTCACTCGGACGAACCAAATTGTTTCCGCGACCTGGTGGGAGGGGTGGCGGAAACAATAATCCGGATGAAATCGTGGTTTCGCCCTCCTCTTGTCGGCGGCTCGGCACGCGAGTATAGTTTCTCCCTTCGGCGCGCACGTTACCGGCCGGCCCTCGCGTGAAGCCGACACGCGGCAAGGACTGGCCCGATCATGTGGGGTAGCTCGTGACGGAACAACTCATCGACCTGCGCGCCTTGTTGGTGGAGCGCGAGGACTTCGAGGGCGGCATGGTGTCGAAGCTCCGCGAGGGGCTGGCCCAGGGCGGCCGTCAGGTTCAGCACCTCCGCGAGGTGGTGGACATCCTCAACAAGCGGCTCGCCGTCGCCGCCCCGCCGCAGGCCAAGAAGATCCACCTGAAGCTGGGTGTGGCCCACTACTTCCTCGGGTACATGACCGCGGCGGCGGAGCACCTCCAGAAGTCGGAGGGGCCGCTGGCCGCGTTCTATCTCGGGCAGGCGCACGTGGCCCGGCACGAGTACACGGAGGCGCTGACGGCGTTCGAGAAGGCCGAGAAGACCGGCTACTCCGCCCAGCAGGTGCAGTTGCAGAAGGCCGGCGCGCTCCGCCTCCAGGGCGACATCAGCGCGGCCAAGTCGATCCTCGTGAAGCTGAAGGACGCGGCGGCGCACAACGCCGAGTATTACAACCAGGAGGGCGGCGTCGCCGAGGCCGAGGGGGACGTGCCGCGGGCGGCGAAGATGTACGAGCGGTCGGTGGAGCTCGAGCCGCGTCACAGCGGCGCCCTGTTCCGCCTCGGCTTCCTGAACGACCTCCAAGGGAACGACGCGGAGTCGATCGGGTACTACGAGCGCTGCCTCAAGTACCCGCCGATCGGCAAGGGGGTGCTGTACAACCTCGGCGTCCTGTACGAGGACAACGACCTGTACGAGAAGGCGGTCGATTGCTTCCGCCGGCTGGCGAAGGCCGACCCGACCGACGAGCGAGCGAAGCTGTTCGTGAAAGACGCCGAGGCGTCGCTGACGCAGGGCTACGACCCGGGCGAGGAGCAGTTGTCGGTGCAGTTTCGGCAGGTGCTGGAGGTGCCGATCTCGGACTTCGAGCTGAGCGTGCGGAGCCGGAACTGCCTGAAGCGGATGAACCTCCGCACGCTGGGCGACCTGACCCGCGTGACCGAGGCGCAGCTGCTGGCGAGCAAGAACTTCGGCGAGACGTCGCTGGACGAGATCAAGGCGGTGATGGTGGCGAAGGGGCTGCGGATCGGGCAGTCGCTGGAGCAGGGCGTGCAGTACGAGTTCCGCGGCCCGCGGCACCACCAGCAGAACCTGAGCCCCGAGGAGCAGGCAGTGCTGAGCAAGCCGGTGAGCGACCTGAACCTGTCGGTCCGCGCCCGCAAGTGCATGAACCGGCTGAACCTGACGACGCTCGGCGACCTGTGCCAGCGCACCGCCGACGAGCTGCTGGAGGCGAAGAACTTCGGGCAGACGTCGCTGACCGAGGTGCGCGAGAAGCTGCGCGGGTACAACCTCAAGCTCCGCGGCGACTGAGGCACCCGAAAGCCCGGGGACAGCCGTCCCCGGGCTTTGGCACTTTATGGCACTCACCTACACCGTTCAACACCGCGACGGCGCCGCCCGCGCCGGCGTCCTGACCCTGCCGCACGGCCGAGTCGAGACGCCTGTGTTCATGCCCGTCGGCACCCAGGCTACCGTGAAGGGTCTCACGCCGGACATGGTCCGCCGGGCCGGCGCCCAGATCATCCTCGGCAACACGTATCACCTCGCCCTGCGGCCGGGCGACGAGCTGGTCGCGGAGCTCGGCGGTCTCCACCGCTTCATGGCGTGGGACCGGCCGATCCTCACCGACTCCGGCGGCTTCCAGGTGTTCAGCCTCGCCACGCAGGTGAAGATCACCGACCGCGGCGCCAGCTTCCGCAGCCATATCGACGGCTCGCCGCTCGAACTCACGCCCGAGCGCGCGGTCGAAATTCAGCAGAACCTCGGCTCCGACATCGCGATGGTGCTCGACCAGTGCCCGCCCGGCGCCGCCCCCGACGACGTGATCCGCACCGCCGTCCGCCGCTCGATCCTGTGGGCGGAGCGCTGCAAGGCCCACCACACGCGGGCCGACCAGAGCCTGTTCGCCATCGTCCAGGGCGGCACGAACCTGGCCCTCCGCGAGGAGTGCGCCCGCGAACTGGTGGCGATGGACTTCCCCGGCTACGCCCTCGGCGGCTTCAGCGTCGGCGAAGGCCCGGAGGCGATGCACGCGGCCCTGCCGGCGTGTGCCGCATTGCTGCCGGACGCGAAGCCGCGCTACCTCATGGGCGTCGGCCGACCCGAAGACCTGCTCGCCGGCGTCGCGGCCGGGATCGACATGTTCGACTGCGTGATGCCGACCCGCAACGGCCGCAACGCCGTGGCCTTCACCGACGACGGCCCCATCCGGCTGCGGAACGCCAAGCACCGGCGAGATTCCGCCCCGGTCGAGTCCGGTTGCCCCTGCGACTGCTGCACGACGTTCAGCCGGGCGTACCTACACCACCTTTTCGCGGCCGACGAGATGCTCGGTCCGACCCTGCTCAGTCTGCACAACGTTTCGTACTACCTCCGGCTGATGGCTGACGCCCGCGCGGCGGTCCGCGAGGGGCGGTTCGAGGTGTTCCGGGCGGGGCGGGTTGCCCGGTGGGCGGGTCGGTCCATAGAGTGATGGTTCGGATTTCGCAGACCGGAGCAGTTACCCGGATGATCAGTCACCTGTTCGCGCAGGCGGCCGGCGACGCCCCCCAGGGCGGCGTGGCCAGTCCGTTCTTCCCGATGCTGCTCATCGGGCTGATGGTCCTGTTCTGGGTGGTGGTCATTCTCCCGGCCGGCCGGCGGCAGCGGAAGGAACAGGAAAAGCTCCTCGCCTCCCTGAA
>DASPHQ010000203.1:0-2637 GCA_035629595.1 Urbifossiella sp.
TGGGGGTGCCGGACTTCGGCTTCGGGAGGAGCGGCTCCAGGGCCGCCCACTGGGCGTCGGTCAGGTCCGTGTCGTAGGGCTTCCGTGTCATGCCGGCGGTCGTACCCTAACCCCGGCCGCCGTTTCAAGACGCTTTGTTAGGTTAGGTTAGACGAGCTCGGGCATCCGAACCGGACAGGGAAACCCCGTCAGGCCAAATCGTGTCCGAGACCGTTCCCGGCGCTTTTCAGTTTTCGACGTGAGTTCGTGTCCGGTTTCCCGGCCGGATTGCAAATGTGCTCGCATGGCGACCGAGTTGGCCGCCGTCGCCGACCTCACCCCCTACCTCCAACACGGCGTGTCCTGTGTCCGCGCGGAACCCGACGTTCATCGCCCGGTTCGACCTCCGCCCCGTGACGGAAGCAGAGGGCGGGGTGATCGAGGTGGCGATCGACTGCGGCCACCTCGACGAGGACCTCGCTGCGCTCAGCGAGGTCCTCCGGGCGGCCGTCGCGGCTGGCCGGTAAGCGACTTCGTCTCCGGTCCGTCGCTCTGTCTCCGTATCACCTCCTAACCGTCAGTGGGGTTCCGACTTCTGCGAGGCGGCTGCTGTGACCGCAACCCTGCACGACGCTTCCTACCTTCGGCAGCGGGGTTCAGGGTATTCTTCATTGGTCTGCCACGTGGTCAGGCACGAGAAGCGGCCGACGGTGGAGAACGAGGCGACCGAGAGTAGGAAGGGTTGTGCGTCGAGTGGCACCCGAATCGCCCCTTCGACCACCACACGTGGCCTCGTTCCGCCAATACTGCACTACGCTTCCGACCCTCGCTCCGGTCGGATCGGAAACACCACCCGACGGTAGGAAGGGTCGTACGGTGGTCGCAGCGGGGTGAGGTAGCGGGGGCGACGGCCGCCGGGCCAACTCGGCGGCGCGGGACTTCACGTTCACCCGGCGGGTGCGGTGTTCGTCGATCTCATCGCCCCGGCCCAGGGGCGGTGCCGGGTGCCGCCATCCCTCCCGCCGCGCGGTCACCCCGTCCGCGTGGGCCGACGACCGCGAGAGTCGGAACTGTCGTGCGTCGTGCACGATGGTTGTTGGTGGATCGTTCCGAACGGCAACCACCCTCGGCGTGTCGGACCGGGTCACGCCCCGAGCAGTTCGCGGACGACGTCGTGTTCGTCGAGCAACGGCACGGGGCGGCCGCCGGGTTCCTGCAAGGTCATGGACGGGTCGATCCCGACGGCCCGGTAAAGCGTGGCGAGCACGTGGCTGACGCGATACGGCCGCGTGGTCGGCCGCTCGCCGCGGGCATCCGTCCGGCCGATCGCCTGGCCGGTCCTGAAGCCGCCGCCGGCTACGACGGCGGACATGACCGGTCCCCAGTGGTCGCGCCCCGCGTCCTTGTTGACGACCGGGGTGCGGCCGAACTCGCCCCACATCACAATGGCCACGTCGTCGAGCAACCCGCGGTCGTCCAGGTCCTCCACCAGCGACGACACGGCGCTGTCCAGGTACGGCAGCTGGCGGCGGAGGTGGCGGAAGTTGCCCTCGTGCGTGTCCCAGTTGTTGAAGCCGATGGTGACGCAGCCCGCGCCGGCCTCGATCAGCCGCCGCGCCGCGAGCGCCTGGGCCCCGTAGTTCACCTCGTACTTCTTGCGGTTCGGGAAGTCGTACAGGAAGTTCCGGCCGTAGCGGTCGCGGGTGGCCGGGCTCTCCTTGGAGAGGTCGAGAGCGTTTCGCAACCCGCTCGACGTCATGATCTCGAACGCCCGCGCGGTCACGGCGTCCATCCCGGCGAGCCGCCCGCTCGCGTCCAGGTCGCGGCGCATCGTGTCGAACGTGCCGAGCAGCGTGCGCCGATCCTGCATCGAGTCCAGCGTCACGCCTCGGGGTGGCTTCAGGCTGACGCGGTTCTGCGCGAGTCCGGCCTCGTAGGCGAGACACGTCCCGGGCCCGTCCGGCGTGAAGGCGCGATGACCCGGCCCGAGGAAGCCGGGCTCGTTGCCGAAATCGAATGCCGGGTTCCCGGTCCAGAGCCGGGGCCGCGTACTGACATGCGGTGGGACGCCGGGCCGGCCCGGGCCGAGCACCTTCGACATCACCGAGCCGAACGACGGCCGCGACTCGTTGCGGGCGACCGTCTCGGTGTACCCGGTCGAGATCTCGGCGTCGTCGTGGCCGGCGCGCGGGACGACCGACCGGATCGCGGCGAACTTGTCCCACATCCGCGCCTGCCGGGGCATCAGTTCGCAGATCCGCACGCCGGGCACGGTCGTCGCGATCGGTCTGAACTCACCGCGGACCTCCGCCGGCGCGTCCGGCTTCATGTCGTACATGTCGAGGTGCGGCGGGCCGCCGGCGAGCACGATGTGAATCGCGGCCTTGTTCGGGGATCGTGATTCCGGCGACGCACGCAGCTGGTCCGCGAGCGTGAACGCGCCGCCGAAGGCGCCGATGGCGAGGGCATCACGGCGATTCGGCCGGCGGCCAGAAGTCGGGAGCGCGAGCACGGCAACCTCCCGGAAGGAGCTCCGAATGTACCATGCCGCTTTCAACAACGCGATGAGGATCGTGCGGCATCGTGGGATCGACGCCTTCGAATCACCCCTCCGATCAACACCGGCATCCCGCTGCGGACCTCGAACCGCCCGTACCG
>DASPHQ010000204.1:0-2652 GCA_035629595.1 Urbifossiella sp.
AGGCGGTGCTCCTCCGCGCGCTGGCGAAGAAGCCGGACGAGCGCTACCCGAGCTGCGTCGCGTTCGCCCGGGCGCTGGCGGACGCCGTGTTCCCCCCGCCGCCGCCGGCCGTGATCCGCCGCCGCACGGCCCTGTGGGTCGGCCTCGCCGTCGGACTCGGCGCGGCCGGCGCGCTGCTGGCGAAGTACTCCCGCGACCCGGAGCCGGTTCCCCCGCCGCCGCCGCCGGTCCCGCCGCCGCCGCCGCCGTGGTTACCCAAGGGCTGGTCCCCCGCGCCGGCCATTGGAACGCAAGTCGTTGACGGCCGCACGCTGCACAAATGCCTGATGCGCACCGTCGCCGGTGAGGAACTGTACGCGATCCTCATCCCGCCGACGCGGCCGGACGACCTGCCGCCGTTCTACATGCTCGAAGACAAGGTCACGACCCGCGTGTTCAAGGAGGTGTGGGTGGAAGCCCTGTGGCGCGAGGAATCGGCCGTCGATCTCTATCGCAGAAACCTGCCAAGAGATCAGGTGCCGCGCTACCTCCCGGACGACTGGCACTACCTCCCACACGATCCTGATACGTATCGTTCGGAGTACGACCGCACGCCGGTACTCGGGGTGAACGCGGTCCAGGCGATACTGGCTGCGAAGGAACTCGGCGGCAAGGTACCGACGTACGCCCAGTGGCTCAAGGCCGTCGGGTTCTACGACGACCGCAAACGACGAGGACCGGCCGGGGACGAAAAGACGGCGGAGAACCTGGCAGAGCGCGGACTCGCACTCGGGCTGGAGGCCCCGTGGCCGGTCGACACCTGGACGACGGACGTGAGCATCTTCGGCATCCGTCAGCTCGTCACGAACGGGTACGAGTGGAGCGACGGCGCCGACGATGTCTCACGAGCCAAACTCCACGAGCGTCCGCCGAACGGCCTCTTTCGCCGCTACACCGGCATGCCGTATGAGATGCGCGAAGTCCTCACGTTCACCAGCATCCCGGGCAAGAGTCCCGGGAACAACTGGCTGGTCACCGAGGACCTGGCCGGCTTCCGGATCGTGCTCGAACCGCCGCGGTAGGCCCCGGAGCCTGCGGACCGGGGCGCGGAGGTGGTGGCGGTCGGACGTGCCTTCGGGTATCCTCGCGGACGCCCCACCCGGATGACACCCATGCCCGACCCGAACAAGCCGACGGCGGACGGCCCCCCGCCCGGCGTGCCGACACCCCGGGACCACGACGACACGGACCGCACCCCGTGGGTGAACGTGGCCCCGCTGGGCGCGCCCGCCCCCGCCCCCGAACCGGCGACGCCGCCCGGTGGGCCCCTGGCCCCGCCCCCGGGGTACGAACTCCTCGGCATCCTCGGCCGCGGCGGGATGGGGGTCGTCTACCGCGCTCGCCAGGTCGCCCTGAAGCGCGACGTGGCTCTCAAGGTGATGCAAGCCGGCGGACCCGCGGCCGACGACCTGCACCAGCGCTTCCTGGCCGAGGCCGAGGCGGTCGCCGCCATCAACCACCCGGGCGTGGTCCAGGTCCACGACTTCGGCACCTGGGACGGCCGGCCGTTCCTCGCCCTCGAACTCTGCACCGGCGGAACCCTGGCCCAGTCCCTCCGCGAGACGTCGGTCCTGCCGCCGCCGGCCGCCGCCGCCCTGGTCGAGCGGGTGGCGCGCGGGGTGGCCGCCGCCCACGCCCGCGGGGTCGTCCACCGCGACCTCAAGCCGGCCAACATCCTGCTCGACGCCGGCGGCGCGCCCAAGGTCGCCGACTTCGGCCTGGCGAAGATCACCGCCGGCGTGGCGGGCCTGACCCGGTCCGGCGCGCTGCTCGGCACCCCGGGGTACATGAGCCCGGAGCAGGCCCGCGGGGGCGCCAAGCGGGTCGGCCCGGCGTCCGACGTGTACTCCCTCGGGGCCATCCTGTACGAGTGCCTGACCGGCCGCCCGCCGTTCCGCGGCGCCGTCCCGGCCGACACCCTCCAGCAGGTGCTCACCACCGCCCCGGCGCCGGTCCGGTCCCTCAACCCGGCCGTCCCGGCCGAGCTCGAAGCCGTCTGCCTCAAGTGCCTGGAGAAGGACCCGGCCCGGCGGTACGACTCGGCCGACGCGGTGGCCGACGCCCTGCAGGCGTTCCGCGCCGGCCGGCCGATGCCTGCCGCTACCGTCGCGGCGGTTGGTCCGGGCCGGTCGGCGTGGCCGGTCCGCACTGTGGTCCTGACGGCCGCAGCGGCGGTCGTCCTGACGGCCACCGTCGCCACGGCCCTGGCCGCACGGTCTGCCGGGCGGGAGCGGGAGGCGGTTCAGCGGGAGCGGCAGCTGGTCGGCGATTTCGTGCGGCACCTGGCCGACCGCCAGGGGCTCACCTTGGCCGAGCGGCGCGACCTCTTCCGGCAGTTCTGCACGGCCCACCCGGAGTACGAGCCGGCGGACGTGATGCAGGCGGTGCCGGGCTTCGCAGGCCCGCCCCCGGTCCGGGGTGGGGTAGACTGATACCAAACATGGTTGATCCGTGGCTCGTCCCGGGGCGTTGCCCCGGGCTATGCTGTCCCAGGCCGTTGGCCTGAAAACCGGGGTGCCCTCTCCAGCCCGAAGGGCTGGGACGGCATAGCCCGGGGCAACGCCCCGGGCCGGGCTACAAAACCGCGCGGACCCTTCGCCCACGGACCTCTCG
>DASPHQ010000205.1:0-5582 GCA_035629595.1 Urbifossiella sp.
GGTGGCTCCCCATGCCGGGCTACCGCTTACGGCGCCGGCGCGAGGAACGGGACGCGAGCCTGGTAGTCGCGGTAGGCGTCGCCGTAGAACCGGAGCATGTGCGCCTCGGCGTGGAGCGAGCCGAGGAACACGTAGGCCGTCATCACCAGGTTGAAGGCGAGCAGGCGGGTCGTCAGCCGCGGGTTCAGCCAGAACAGCGGCAACAGCGCCCAGTTCAGCGGGTGCCGGGTGTAGGCGAGCGGCCCGTCGGTCCGCATGGCCCCGTCCCCGGCCGGGGACGGCTCCTGCCCGTCGGGCATCCGCGGCACGTCCGCCCCGTGCCACCACGCCCCCAGGCCGTCCCACCCGGTCAGGTGGTTGAGCCCGACGCTGAGCGCGGCCGACGCGAGGAGCCCCAGGGCGGCCGCCTGCCCGGCCCGCATCGCCCACCACCAGCCGCCGCGCGCCCGGTAAAGGTCGCGGCCCGGCTGCCGCCGGACGTAGACCACGAGGGCGGCGAGGAGGGCCAGACCTTGGACGAGGTAGAAGGGGCGGTAGAGTGCGTCGGCGCCGCGCGACCCGAAGGTGTCGGCCGCCCAGGCCTTCGTCCGGTCGCTGGCGAGCGCGCTGTGGACGGCGAAGTACAGCGCGGACGCGAGTGCCACCTTCAGCATTCCGGTTCCCACGGCTCGTCCTCCCCACGCGGGTAGTAGGCGTCGTTCAGGCCGTCGCGTACCGGCCGCCGAGCACCGGCACGAACCCGGCCAGGGGGTCCGCTTTCTGGCGGGCGAACCGGGCGAGAACCTTCTTCATCGTGAACGCCCCCGGGTCGAGGTCGGCGGTGACCTCCCGCCAGTGGAGCGGCGTGGAGACGGTCGCGCCGGGCACGGCCCGGAGGACGTACGGCGGCACGGCGTGGTGGCCGCGGGCGTTCTGGAGCACGTCGAGGTACACCCGGCCGCCGCGCTTCGCCTTGCGGATGTCCACGGTGGCGCGGTCCGGCAGCGCCTCGGTCACGCGCCCGGCGACGGCCAGCGCCCACGCGCGGGCCTCGTCGTACCCGCCCTCCCGCACCCACGGCGTGAGGACGTGGAGCCCGGTCTTGCCGGACGTCTTCACGAACGCCTCGGCCCCCTCCTCGTCGAGCTCCACCTTGACGGCCTTCGCCACCGCGACCACGTCCGCGAACGCCGCCGGGCCGGGGTCGAGGTCGAACAGGACGAAGTCCGGCCGGTCCAGGGACTTGACGCGCGACAGCCACGGGTGAAACGTCATCGTCCCCTGGTTGACGAGGTAGAGGAGCGTCGCCTCGTCGTTGACCAGGACGTAGCTCACCGGCTTGCCGCGCTCGGTCTCCAGATCGGCCCGGGGGATCCAGGCAGGGTACGTGGCGGGCGTGTTCTTCTGCCAGAAGTGCGGCCCGCCGGGGGTCACTCCTGCGGGGAGGCGTTCGAGCGTGACGGGCCGGTCCGTCAAGAACGGGAGGAGCCGGTCGGCCACCGCCCGGTAGTAGGCGAACACGTCGGCCTTGGTGAGGCCGGCGTCGGGGAACAGCACCCGCCCGGGGTGCGTCAGCTCGACCTCGGCCGGCGGTGCGCCCCGCACCTGCGCCCGCGCCGGCTTCACGGCGCGGGTGGGTCTCGGCGGGGCCGCCGGGGTCTCGCTCCCGGCCTCGGCGAACGCGTCGCGCGACTTGATGAGGAGCCACTGGGGCTTCCCCCGGCCGCGGGCCTTCATGCGGACCAGGGTGAACCTCCCCTTCAGGCGCTCGCCGTGCATCACGAACTCCAGGCGGCCGCCCGCGACCGCCTCGGCGACCGTCTTCCCGGGCGTCGCGCCCTCGTACGTGCCGCGGTCCCAGATCGTGACCGTCCCGCCGCCGTACTGCCCCTTGGGGATGGTCCCCTCGAACGCGGCGTACCCGACCGGGTGGTCCTCGACCTCGACCGCGAGCCGCCTGACGGCCGGGTCCAGCGACGGCCCCTTGGGGACGGACCAGCTCTTGAGCACGCCGTCGGCTTCGAGCCGGAAGTCGTAGTGGAGGTGGGAGGCGTGGTGCTCCTGTACGACGAAGATCGGCCGCGCGTTGCCGCGCGCCGACCGGGCGCCGGACGGTTCGTCCGTGTTCTCGAAGTCCCGCTTGGCGCGGTACGCCTCCAGCGGCATCGTTGTCCCTCCCGTGCCCGGTGCGGCCGGCCGGGGCCGGGCGAATCGTCTCCGGGGCAAAGACCATGCCCGTCGCGGCACGCCGCCTGCAACACACCGCCGTTCGTTCCGCAGCCGACCCCCCTTCGGGAGCAGCCGATGATCTTCCAGGTCCGCACCGACAACCACATCCGCAACAGCGAGGCGTTCGCCGACTCGATCCGGGCGACCGTAGAGGCGGAACTCTCCCCGCGGTTCGGCGACCGGCTCCGCCGGGTCGAGGTTTACCTGGAGGACACGAACGCCGACAAGGGTGGCGTGGACACCCGGTGCTCGGTCGAGGTCCACCTCGCCGGCCGGCCGAGTGTGGCGGCCCATGACGTCGCGACCGACGTGGACACGGCCGTTGAGGGGGCGCTGGAGAAGGTAATTCGGGTGCTGGAAAAGCAGCTCGGCAAGTTGGAGGACCGGGCCGGGCACACGTCCGCGGCCGGGGACACCGCCCTGTGACGAAGGTGTCCCCATCCCGCCGGAGGCCGAGATGCAGCTCGCCACCTACCTGAACGACCACCTGTCCGGGGCAGTCGCCGCGCTGGAACTGATCGAGCACCTGGAACACGCGCACCCGGACCTCGCGCCGTTCCTCAAGGCTTTGCGGCACGACATTGAGGTAGACCGGAAGGAGTTGGAGGCCCTGATCGCCCGCCTCGGGGCCGGCCGGAGCACGGTCCGGCAGGCGGCCGCGTGGTTTGCGGAGAAGTTCGCCCGCCTGAAGTTGGTGGCGGACGACCCCGCGGGCGGCCGGCTGGGGCGGCTCGAAGCCCTGGAAGCCCTGGCGATCGGCATTCACGGGAAGGGATCACTGTGGCGGGCGCTCAAGGTCGTGCCGGCGGCGGCCGGGACGGACTACGACCGGCTGATCGGGCGGGCCGACGAGCAGCGGGACCGGATCGAGGCGGTCCGGCTGGAAGCAGCCCAAGCGGCCTTCGCGGTCTGAGGACGGGGCGCCGGCGTCGTGGTCACGCCGCGCGGCCAACGTCGCGATCGCGGTCTCGTCGGACGGCACCCCAGGCGGCACGTACGTTGCTCCGACGGCGACCCATGAGCGGGGGCTCGATCCACCGGCCCCACCCCAGACCAGCCGCGCCCGACAGGCCGTCCGACGGCCCGCGCGTGCCGGTCACCGTTCCTCACCACTCGGGAGGCAGCCCCTTGTCATACCGCACTTACACCGCCGCCCTGCTCGTCGCCGGGGTCGCCGGCGGGAGCCTGCTCCTCGCCGCCCGCCCGGCCGCCACCCAGCCCCCACCCCGCGACCCAGCCGCCGAGGCGGTCAAGGTCCAGCCCACCCCGGCCGACCGCCCCGAGCAGAAGCTGACGGACCACGACAAGTCCGACAAGTTCGACTGGAAGAAGCCGGCCCCTCTTTCCCCGGCCCTGAAGGACCAGCCGAACGGCGGGCGGATCACCGGGTTCGAGTTCTCCCGCGACCCGCTCGGCGCCGAGAAGCCGTTCACCACGCTGAAAGAGGTGATGGACAAGGAGAGCGCCGCCAAACCGAAGGTGATGGCCGACCAGCGGAAGCTCCTGGAGGCCCGCTACGACCTCACCGCGAAGGCCGCCCCCGGCGTCACCATGTCCCGCGGCAAGCCCGTCCCACAGGGGCCGACCGCCCGGCTGCCGGACGGGATGACGTTCGAGCAGCTCGCGGCCCTCGGGCCGGACGAGATCAAGAAGCGGGGGGCGTTCCCGTACCGGTCGCTGCCGCACCCGCTCCACGCCAACGGCGGGCAGGTGTTCCCCAAGTTCCAGATCGCCATGTTCCCGCGGCTCGAGCGGTTCGACGTCGACTTCGACCTGCCGGACGCGTTCGTCCCGGAGTTTCCGCCGGCGATCTTCCTGCAGACGCGGCCCGAGCTCGGCGACGTGTCGCGCGGCCAGGTCGTCCACCTCGGCAACTTCCGCGACCTGTTCAAGGAGATCCTTACACCGGTGCAGCTGGAGGGGCTGCGGCTCCTCCTCACCCCACTCCCGCAGGAGGAGTTCAACCTGACCGACGACCGGAAGAGCCCGCACCCGCAGCTGGGGGTGGCGTGCTTCGACTGCCACGTGAACGGCCACACCACGGCGCAGTTCCACCTGAGCCCGGACATCCGCCCGCAGGTGCGGCGGTTCCGGCTCGACACAACGAGCCTCCGCGGGGTGTTCAACCAGCAGATCCATGGGAGCAAGCGGAGCATTCGCAGCATCGAGGACTTCACCGAGTTCGAGCAGCGGACGGCGTACTTCAACGGCGACCCGATCCGGGCGATGAAGAAGGGGTTCGTGGAGCTCCCCCGGAGCGTGATCCCGCACATGGCCCAGGTGCAGAACATGCTCGACTTCCCGCCCGCCCCGAAGCTGACGGTGCTCGGCCGGCTCGACCCGCGGAAGGCCAATGAACAGGAGCGGCGCGGCGAGCAGGTGTTCTTCGGGAAGGGGCAGTGCGCGGTGTGTCACCCGGCGCCGTTCTTCACCGACCACCTGATGCACGACCTGCGGCTGGACCGGTTCCTGGGCGACGAGCCGCCGGACGGGCCGATCAAGGCGTTCACCATGCGCGGCATCAAGGATAGCCCGCCGTACCTGCACGACGGCCGGTGTTTGACGCTGGAGGACACGGTCGAGTTCTTCAACCTGATCCTGGAGCTCGGCCTGTCGGCGCAGGAGAAGGCCGACTTGGCCGCATACCTCCGCTGCCTGTGAACGGCGCGCCCGCCTGCCGGTGGGAGGAGGCCGACGCCACCCGCGGGCGGCAGCAGGAGCAGTACGTGAGGGTGCTCAGGAAGCCGGGGAGATCCCGGCGGACTGGCCGGACGAGAGGCGGTGGTGCAGGTGAACCTGGAGCGGGAGGTCGGCTTGGAGCAGACGCGTACGACCCGCTACGACCTGACCAGCTACGCCGGGACGGCGACCGAGATGGCGGCCTTCGTCCGGGGGCTCTGGGGATCGAGATGTCCCACCGCGTGCTGAAGGAGTACACCGGGGGGACGTGGTTCCACCATTAGCGCCTCAAGCCGCAATAATGTCCACGAATGAAGCGAGAGGAGGGCTCGCGCAGTTCGTCTGGAGCTTCCGGTCGTCGATAGCCCAACCCCTGAGTGGGAAGTCATATCAGATGGCGGAAGATGAGCTCGAGTTCATCTTCCACTCACGTCCGACATAAGGCGAGCCGGCATTGGTAACGGCGTTGGTTGGGCCGCCTACCCGCCACACGGCCCCACGTCGGCACAAAGACGGTCGTCGTGCGCGAGTTGCGACGACCTTGGCCGATGCGCCGGGAGTCGCGGTCGAGTCCGCTAGTTAGAGACGGTGGCGGAATGAGGAACTGGCACCGGGTTCGCGGGACTTCTCTCAGGTGTCGCCCCGGAGGTCCGAGCGATGGCCAGGCCGCTGCTGCCAGTCGCCCTGTGGGCGAA
>DASPHQ010000206.1:0-12890 GCA_035629595.1 Urbifossiella sp.
AGCTGCGGGCCGGGGAGAAGACCCGCCAGATCCCGATCATCATGATCACCGCCCGGGCCGAGGAGACGGACCAGGTCGAGGGGTTCGCCAAGGGGGCGGACGACTACGTCACCAAGCCGTTCAGCAACAAGGTGCTCCTCCAGCGGGTCAAGGCGGTGATGCGCCGCAGCGAGGGGCCGGGCGAGGCCGCCGACGTGGTCGAGCACGCCGGCGTGCGCATCGACCGCGTCCGCCACCGGGTGAGCGTCGGCGACGAGGCGGTGGACCTGACGCCGACCGAGTTCAAGCTGCTCCTGTGCCTGCTGCGGCAGCCGGGGCGGGCGTTCAACCGCCACCAGCTGATGGACGCGGCCATCGGCGAGGGGTCGATCGTGCTCGAGCGCACCATCGACGTTCACGTCAAGACGCTGCGGCAGAAGCTGACAAAGGCCGGCGGCGCGGCGGAGTTGATCGAGACGGTGCGCGGCGTCGGCTACCGCTTCCGCGAGGCGGCGGCCGAGTGACGGGGCCGGCGTGGCGGCCTGATTTGGTAGCCGCGGGCTTTAGCCCGCGCTACCAGTAGCGCGGGCTAAAGCCCGCGGCTACCGGATTGGCCGCCGGCCTCGGCTTTCTCAACTTTTGCCCCCCGCCGCGCCCCGCGGCTGGTATCCTGGGCCGATGCCCGCCTCTCCCCCCGACCCCGACCTGGCGCGCCGCACCACGCGCAAGGTCGCGCTCCGCGCCCTGCCGCTGCTGTTCGTCCTGTACGTCGTCGCCTACCTCGACCGCGCCAACGTCGGCTTCGCCAAGCTCCGCATGTCTGCCGACCTCGGCTTCTCCGACACCGTGTTCGGCTGGGGCGTCGGCCTGTTCTTCGTCGGCTACCTCGTGCTCGAAATCCCCGGCGCCCTGCTCGTGGAGCGCTGGAGCGCCCGCAAGTGGTTCGCCCGCATCCTCGTCACCTGGGGCTTCTGCTCGATGGGCATGGCGTTCGTCCGCACGCCCACCGAGTTCTACGTCTTGCGCTTCCTGCTGGGGCTCGCCGAGGCCGGCTTCTTCCCCGGCGTCATCGTCTACTTCACGCACTGGTTCCCGCGCGCCGAGCGCGCCCGGGCGCTCACCGGCATGCTCGTCGGCATCCCCATCAGCCTGGCGCTTGGGGCCGTCGTGTCGCGCTGGCTGCTGGATCAGGACTGGCTCGGCTACGCCGGCTGGCAGTGGGTGTTCCTCGTGGAAGGGGCGCCGGCCGTGATCCTCGGCATCGCCGTACCGTTCCTCCTCACCGACCGCCCGCGGCAGGCCAAGTGGCTGACCGCCGAGGAGCGCGACTGGCTCGAAGACACCCTCGCCGCCGAGCGCGACGCGACCCCCGCGGCCAACGCCATGCGCGTCCGCGACGCGCTGCAACTGCCGACGGTGTGGCTGCTGGCGCTCGGCATCTTCTTCACCAACCTCGGCGGCTACGCCTTCGTGTTCTGGCTGCCGACCGCGGTGAAGGGGTTGCTCGCCGGCCTCGGCCAGGACGCCGCCGACGCCGACGTGCTGGCGTGGACCTCCGTCGTGTACCTGTGCGGCCTCGCCGGCGTCGTCACGTCCGGCCGTATCTCGGATCGCACCGGCAGCCGCAAGTGGCCGACCGTCGTGGGGCAGGTCGGCGCCGGGCTGTTCCTGGCGCTGAGCTGCGTGCCGGGGCAGCCGTGGGCGGCGGTGTTCGCGTGGCTGTGCCTGGCCGGGTTCTTCGCCCACTTCTGGTACACGCCGTTCTGGGTGCTGCCGACGCTGAGCTTGACCGCGTCCGCGGCCGCGGTCGCCATCGGGTTCATCAACATGTGGGCGAACCTCGCCGGCGCGGTGGGCTCGCCGGCCGTCGGGGTGCTGCGCGACGCCGGCCTCGGCGACCGCGGCTGCCTCCTGATCCTCGCGGCCACGTTCGCCGCGGGCGCCGCGTTCGTCGCGGCCGTTCCCGTACAACGTCCCGAATCTCCTGGGAGCGCCGACGAGTGGTGACCGACCCGCCCGCGATTCCGCCGCGCGACGACCTGTTGCGGCTGTTCCGCACGATGGTGCTGATCCGCCGCTGCGAGGAGCAGCTGGCCCGCGCCCACCAGCGCGGCCTCGTCCACGGCGCCTGCCACACCTACGTCGGCCAGGAAGCGATTGCCGCCGGCGTGTGCGACCACCTGCGCCGCGAGGACGTGGTGTTCAGCACGCACCGCGGCCACGGGCACGCGCTGGCGAAAGGCGTGCCGCCGGTGCAGCTGATCGCCGAGCTGTACGGCCGGGCCGCGGGGTGCTCGCAGGGGCGCGGCGGCAGCATGCACCTGTTCAGCCCCGAGGTCGGGCTGATGGGCACGAGCGGCATCGTCGGCCCGTGCATCCTCCAGGCGGCGGGCGCGGGGTACAGCGCGCGCATCTTGAAGTCGGATACCGTGGCGGTGGCGTTCTTCGGCGACGGGGCGGTGAACAACGCGGCGTTCCACGAGGGGCTGAACCTCGCCGCGATCTGGAAGCTGCCGGTGCTGTTCGTGTGCGAGAACAACGGCTTCGCCACCGAGGTGCCGTTCCGCGACGCGGCCGGGAACCCGAACGTGGCCAGCCGCGGCGCCGCCTACGGGATGCCGGGCGTCGAGGTGGACGGCAACGACGTGCTGGCCGTCCGCGCGGCCGCCGGGTGGGCCGTGGACCGCGCCCGCGCCGGCGACGGGCCGACGCTGCTGGAGTGCAAGACGTACCGCACGCGGCCGCACGCCGAGGGGATGGGCGACTACACCTACCGCACCCGCGAGGAGGTCGAAGGCTGGAAGGCGCGCTGCCCGATCCGCGCGCTTCGCACCCGAGTTGCCGCTTGCGGCGATGCAAGCGAACTGGACGCGATCGAATCCGAGGTTCAAACCGAGGTCGAGAAGGCGCACGCCGCCGCGGAGGCCGCCGCGTGGCCCGACCCGGCGACGGCCGCGACGCACGTGTTCGCCGAGCCGCGCCGCCTGTCGGAGCCGCCGCCGCCGGGCGACCGCGAGGTGACGTACTCGCAGGCGACGCTCGAAGCGCTGGGCGCCGAGATGGCCGTGAATCCCGGCATTTTCGTGCTCGGCGAGGGGATCGGCGTTCGCGGCGGCAACTTCCGCACGACCGCGGGCCTGTACGACAAGCACGGTGCCGAGCGGCTGCGCGACACGCCGATCAGCGAGCGCGGGTTCGTCGGCCTCGGCTGCGGCGCGGCGATGACCGGCACGCGCCCCGTCATCGACTTCATGTTCGCCGACTTCGTGCTGGACGGCGTCGGCGAGATCGTGAACCAGATCGCCAAGATGCGGTACATGAGCAGCGGCCGGCTGAAGATGCCGGTGCTACTGCGCGGCTGCGTCGGCATCGGCCACTCGGCGGCGACGCACCACAGCGGCAACTACTACCCGCTGTTCGCGCAGTTCCCCGGGCTGCGGGTCGTGGTGCCGAGCACGCCCTACGACGCGAAGGGACTGCTGCACCACGCGCTGCGCTGCGACGACCCGGTGGTGTTCCTCGAACACCGCGAGCTGCTGACGCTGAAGGGGCCGGTGCCGGAGGCCGCGTACGAGATTCCGTTCGGCCAGGCCGCGGTGGTGCGCGAGGGCACCGACGTGACCGTGGTGGCCTTGGCCCGCATGGTGCGCGTGGCGCTGGAGGTGAGTGCCGAGCTGGCGCGCGCCGGCGTGTCGGTGGAGGTGATCGACCCGCGGACGGTGGCGCCGCTGGACGTGGACACGATCGGCGCGTCGGTGGCGAAGACGGGCCGGCTGCTGATCGCCGACGAGGGCTTCGCGCCGTTCGGCGTCGGCGCCGAGGTCGCGGCGCAGATCGCCGACCGCTACTTCGACGAGCTGGACGCCCCGGTCCGCCGGCTGAACGGGGTGTTCACGCCGACGCCGTACAGCCCGCCGCTGGAGGCCGCGGTGGTGCCGGACGCGGCGCGCCTGGCGGCGGCCATCCGGGAACTCGTGGACGAGTGAATCGGGCCGGCGTGGGCTCGGGGCTGGTAGCCGCGGGCTTCAGCCCGCGTGAGCTGCGGAGATCGAATCGCGTGGCTCCCCGATGCCTGTCGTAGCCCGGCGCGGGCTGAAGCCCGCGGCTACCAGCCCCGAGCCGAAGCCCCGAGCCACGCGACGCCTCACCCCACACGCCCGACGAATCATCGAACGAGTGCTGCCCGATGTCGATTCCCGTGACCGTGCCGCGCCTCGGCTGGAACATGGAGGAGGGCACGTTCGTCGAGTGGGTCGCCGCCGACGGCGCCGCCGTGAAGCCGGGCGACGTGCTGTTCCGCCTCGAAGGCGACAAGGCGGTCGAGGAGGTCGAAAGCCTCGACGCCGGCACCCTGCGCCACAGCCCGACCGGCCCGCGGCCCGGCGACCGGGTGAAGGTCGGCGACGTGATCGCGGAGCTGGCGGGGGCGTTCGCCGGGGCTCCGGAGCCGTTGCCGCAGGCGGCCGCCCCTCCCGCGGTGGACCTTCCGCCGCTCGCGGCGGTGCACGCCGTTGCACCGCCGCAAGCGGCGGAAACCTCGATCGCCGTCACCCCACGCGCCCGGCGGCTGGCGGCGCGCCTCGGCATCGACCCGTCACAACTCCGCGGCTCCGGCCGCGGCGGCCGCGTGCGCGAGCGCGACATCGCCGCCCCGGCGCCCGGCGTCGTCGAGCCGCTCTCGCCGGTCCGCCGGGCGACCGCGGCGCGGATGGTCGAGAGCCTCCGCACCGCCGCCCCGGTCACGCTCACGTCGGCCGTGGACGCGACCAACCTCGTCAACCTGCGGGCGCAGTTCAAGGCCGCCGGCGCCGCCGTGCCGACCGTCACCGACCTGCTGCTGAAGCTCGCCGCCGTCGCGCTCGGGAAGCACCCGACGCTCGCCGCCCGCTGGACCGACGCCGGCCTCGCCGCCGCCGACCGCCTCGACATCGGCTTCGCCGTCGACACGCCCGCGGGGCTGCTCGTTCCCGTAGTCCGCGACGTGCCGGCGCTCGGGCTGGCGGCGCTCGCGGCGCGCACCCGCGAGCTGACCGACCGCGCCCGCCGCGGCGCCCTCGCCGCCGCCGACCTGCGCGGCGGCTGCTTCACCGTCACGAACCTCGGGGCGTTCGGCGTGGACGCCTTCACGCCGATCATCAACCCGCCGGAGGCCGCGGTGCTCGGCGTCGGCCGCATCGCCCGTCGGCCGGCGATGGACGGCGACCGCGTCGTCGGCCGCGAGGTCGTCACCCTGAGCCTGACGTTCGACCACCGCGTGACCGACGGGGCGCCCGCGGCGCGGTTCCTTCAGGCGCTCGCGGGGTGCGTCGAGAACCCGGCCCCGTGGCTGACGGGGTGACACGGCTCGGGGCTTCGGCTCGGGGCTTTGGGGTTGGTAGCCGCGGGCTTCAGCCCGCGCCCACCTACGGCGCCCGCCAGAGGGCGACGGAGAACAGACACCGCCGACGTGGGCGCGGGCTGAAGCCCGCGGCTACCGGCCCCGAGCCGAACCCCGAGCCGGAGGAACACACCATGACCAGCGACCTGGGCGGCAAAGTCGCCCTCGTGACGGGCGCCGCCCGCGGCATCGGCCAGGCCGTCGCCGACCGCTTTGCCCGGAACGGCGCCGTCGTCTACTACACCGACCTCGTTCTCGACGAAGCCCGCGCCGCGGCCGAACTCACCCCGAACGGCCGCGCCCTCAAGCTCGACGTGACCAGCCCCGCCGACATCGCCGACGCCGTCGAGCGCGTCGTCGCCGAGAGCGGCCGGCTCGACATCCTGGTGAACAACGCCGGCGTCAACACGATGGCGCACCGCGTTACCATCGACGAGTTCCCCCGCGCCGAGTGGGACCGCATCCTCGCCGTGGACCTCACCGGCCTCTACGAGATGACCCGCGCCGCCGCGGTCGTGATGAAGCGGCAGCGCGCCGGCCGCATCATCAACGTCGCGTCGGTGGCCGGGCTGGTGCCGCTGCGGCTGCAGTGCGCGTTCGTCGCCGCGAAGGCCGGGGTCGTGAACCTGACGAAGGGCACCGCCCTGGAGCTGGGGCCGCACGGCGTCCTCGCGAACGCCATCGCCCCGGGTTCGACTCTCACCGAGGGCACGCGCCGCCTGTTCTACGGCGACGACGGGCTGTTCAAGGAGTCGGTGCAGCGGATGCTCGACCACGTCCCACTCGGCCGGCCCGGCACGGTGGACGAGATCGCCGTGGCGGCGCTGTTCCTGGCCGACCCCGAGAACAGCTACATGAACGGCCACGTCCTCACCGTGGACGGCGGGTGGACCGCCGGCTACACCCGCGATTTTTAATTTCCCCCGGCACGGGATACGCACAAGTGTCGCGGATTCGGCCGCGCAGATTACCATCCGCCGCGCTCGATACGATAAGCGAACCGGCCGCGGGTCGCCCGCCCGGGCCGTCCGCCGGGAACGAGTGACGATGTTCGAGCGCCTCCGCCGCCTGTTCGCCCGCCGCCCGCCCACCCCGCCGTCCCCCCCCGCCGGGAAGGGGCTGCGCGAGAGCGAGGAGCACTTCGGCCAACTCGTCGCCGGGGTCCGCGACTACGCCGTTTTTCTCCTCGACCGCGGCGGCCACGTCCTCACCTGGAACGCCGGCGCCGAGCGCGCCAAGGGCTACCGGGCCGACGAAATTGTCGGCTCGCACTTCTCCCGCTTCTACCCGCCGGACTCGGTGTCGTCCGGGTGGCCGGCGCACGAGCTGGAGGTGGCCTGCGCGACCGGCCGGTTCGAGGACGAGGGGTGGCGCGTCCGCAAGGACGGGTCCACGTTCTGGGCGAACGTCGTCATCACCGCGCTGCGCGACGACACGGGCGAGGTGCGCGGGTTCCTCAAGATCACCCGCGACCTGACCGACCGGAAGCAGGGCGAGGAGAAGCTGCGGCTCAGCGAGGAGCGGTTCCGGCTGCTGGTCGAGGGCGTGACCGACTACGCCATCTTCCTCCTCGACCCGCAGGGCCGCGTCGCCAGCTGGAACGCCGGGGCGGAGCGGCTCAAGGGGTACGCCGCCGGCGAGATCGTCGGCCGGCACTTCTCCGCGTTCTACCCGCCGGAGGCGATCGCCCGCGGCTGGCCGGACGAGGAGCTGCGGCGGGCCACGGCCGAGGGCCGCGTCGAGGACGAGGGGCTGCGGGTCCGCAAGGACGGGTCCACGTTCTGGGCCAGCGTGGTCATCACCGCCCTGCGGGACGAGGGGGGCGAACTCCGCGGGTTCGCCAAGATCACCCGCGACCTGACGGAGCGGCGGGCGGCCGAGGAGGCGGCCCGCCGGCTCGCCGCCGAGGCCGCCGCCCGCCACGCCGCCGAGGCCGCCGCCGAGGAGATCGCGCGGCAGCGCGAGCAGCTCCACGTCACCCTGACGAGCATCGGCGACGGGGTGGTGGTGACCGACGCGGCCGGGCGGGTGACGTTCCTCAACCCGGTCGCCGCCGGGCTGACCGGGTGGGCGGCGGACGAGGCCGCCGGCCGGCCGCTCGACGACGTGTTCCGCATCGTCAACGAGCACACCCGGGAGCCGGTCCCGAACCCGGTCGAGACGGTGCTGCGCGAGAACCGGGTGGTCGAGCTCGCCAACCACACGGCACTCCAGACCCGGGACGGGCGGAACGTGCCGATCGAGGACACGGCCGCGCCGATCCGCACCCGGGGCGGGGCGGTCGGCGGGGTGGTGCTGGTGTTCCGCGACGTGACCGAGGCCCGCCGGGCGATCGAGGCCCGGCTGTTCCTCGCGGCCATCGTCGAGTCGTCCGACGACGCCGTCATCGGCCAGACGCTCGACGGCCGGATCGCCAGCTGGAACCGCGGGGCGGAGCGGCTGTACGGGTACACCCCGGCCGAGGTCGTCGGGCAGCCGGTGGCGGTGCTGGTGCCGGCCGACCACCCGGACGAGGCGCCGGCGCTGCTGGAGCGCCTGCGGCGCGGCGAGTCGGTCGAGCACTTCGAGACGCAGCGGGTGCGGAAGGACGGCTCCCGGGTGGACGTGTCGCTGACCATCTCGCCGGTGCGGGACGCCGACGGCCGGGTGATCGGCGCGTCGAAGATCGCCCGCGACATCACCGCCCGCAAGGAGGACGACCGGCGGAAGACCGAGTTCCTGTCGCTGCTGGCGCACGAGCTGCGCAACCCGCTCGCCCCCCTCCGCAACGGCATCCACGTGCTCCGCATGGCCGGCGACGACCCGGACACCCTCGGCCGAGTGCAGGGGATGATGGAGCGGCAGGTCGAGCACCTCGTCCGCCTCGTGGACGACCTGCTCGACGTGTCGCGGATCACCCTCGGCAAGCTCCACCTCCGCCTGGAGCCGACGACGCTGGCCGCGGCCGTGGCCCACGCCCTCGACGTGTGCGGCGGGACCGTCCGCGACCGCGGGCACACGCTGGAGGTGGAGGTGGCGGCCGAGCCGGTGCCGCTGGTGGCCGACAAGACGCGGGTGGCGCAGGCGGTGTGCAACCTGCTGACGAACGCCGCGAAGTACACCGAGCCGGGCGGCCGCGTTCGCCTGACGGCCGGGCCGGAGGATGGCCGCGCCGTGATCCGGGTGTGCGACAACGGTATCGGCATCCCGGCCGACGTGCTGCCGCGGGTGTTCGAGATGTTCGTGCAGGCGAACCGGCCGCAGGAGAGGGACCACGGCGGCCTCGGCGTCGGGCTGGGGGTGGTGAAGCGGCTCGTCGAGATGCACGGCGGGTCGGTGGAGGCGCACAGCGCCGGCCCGGGGCGGGGGAGCGAGTTCGTGATCCGCCTCCCGGTGGCGGGCGGGGACGGGGTCTGATACGCAATCGGGTTGATCCGTTCCCCGCCCCGGGGCGTTGCCCCGGGCTATGCTGTCCCAGGCCGTTGGCCTGAAAACCAAGAAGCCCCTCTTCAGCCCGAAGGGCTGGGACAACATAGCCCGGGGCAACGCCCCGGGACGGCTGCCCGCCGATGGGCGGGGTTGACACCACAGCCGGCGGCGGGGCATAACCCCCGTCATAATGCCGCGCACCGTCGCCATCCTGCAGTCGAACTACGTGCCGTGGAAGGGGTACTTCGACCTGATCCGCCAGGCCGACGAGTTCGTCCTGTACGACACCGCCCAGTACACGAAGAACGACTGGCGGAACCGCAACCGCATCAAGACGCCGCAGGGCGTCCAGTGGCTCACCATCCCCGTCGCCGCCGGGCCGCTCGGCCGACCCATCGACGCCGTGACCGTCGGCGACCGCGGCTGGGCCGACAACCACCTGACGCGCCTCCGCTACGCCTACCGCGACGCACCGCACTTCCCACGGTACGAAGCCGCCGTCGCCGCCCTCTACGCCGAGGCCGGCCGGCTCGACCGCCTCACCGACGTGAACGAACTGTTCCTCCGCGGGCTGTGCGGCCTGCTGAACGTCCCCGCCCGCTTCACCCGCTCGCACAACTACGACCTCGACGCCCCCGACCCGACCGGCCGGCTCGTCGGCATTTGCACCCAGGCCGGGGCGACCGAGTACCTGAGCGGCCCGGCCGCGCGCGTGTACCTCGACGAGAGCCGGTTCCACGCGGCCGGCGTCGCGGTGCGGTACATCGACTACGCCGGCTACCCCGAGTACCCGCAGCTGCACGGCCCGTTCGACCACGCCGTCAGCGCCCTCGACCTGCTGTTCATGACCGGCCCGCGCGCGGCCGAGTACTTCAGCCGGGCCGTCGCGGAGGCGCCATGCAGTTGAGCGTCGTCGCCACCCTGTACCGCTCTGCCCCGTACCTGCGCGAGTTCTGCGCCCGGGCCGCCGCCGCCGCCGAGCGGGTTGCGACCGACTTCGAGATCGTCCTGGTGAACGACGGCTCGCCGGACGACGCGCTCGCGGTGGCGCTGGACATCCGGGCCGCCGACCCGCGGGTGCGGGTGGTGGACCTGTCGCGGAACTTCGGCCACCACCCGGCCATCCTCACCGGCCTGCGGCACGCCCGCGGCGACGAGGTGTTCCTGATCGACTGCGACCTGGAGGAGGCGCCGGAGTGGGTGGAGGCGTTCGCCGCCGTCCGCCGCGCCGACCCCGACGCCGACGTGGTGTACGGGGTGCAGCGCGTCCGCCGCGGCGGGGCGTTCGACCGCCTCGCCGGCGCCGCGTTCTACCGCCTGTTCAACATGCTCTCGGCCGACAAGCTGCCGCCGAACCTGGTGACGGCCCGGCTCATGTCGCGGCGGTTCGTCCGCGCCCTGCTCCGCCACCCCGAGGTCACCCTGATGCTCGGGGCGCTGTGGGTGCGCACCGGGTTCAAGCAGGTGCCGGTGCCGGTGGACAAGCTGCAGAAGCCGACCTCGTCGTACAGCCTCCGCCGCCGCGTCGCCCTGATGGTGGACGCCGTCACGTCGTTCAGCAGCACGCCGCTGGTGCTCGTCTTCTACCTCGGGCTGTTCCTGATGGGCACGGCCGGGCTGGCCGCCGCGTGGATCGCCGTGCGGTGGGCGGCGCTCGGCGAGGCGCCGGTCGGGTGGACGTCGCTGATGGTGTCGGTGTGGGCGTTCGGCGGGCTGACGATCTTCTGCCAGGGCGTTCTGGGCATCTACCTGTCGCAGGTGTTCAAGGAGGTGAAGCGGCGGCCGCGGGCGATCGTGCGCCGGGTGTACGGGAAGGTGGCCCGGAAGTTGGCGGCGGGGGGCGCGCCGTGACCGCGCCGCTCCGCGCCGGCTTCTGCGTGTCCGGCAAGGGTCGGCTGTTCCGCGACGCGGTTCGGTTCCGCGACCGGCTCGGCATCGCCCCGGAATTGGCCGTGCTGGGGCACGCCGCCGACCCGGAGCTGGACGGCTTCTGCGCCGCGAACGGGGTCGCGGTCGTGCGCCTGCCGGCGGCGCGCGGCCCGGAGCTGAACGACGCCATCGCGCGGGCGCTGGTGCCGGCCGACCTGGGGCTGGTGGCGCTGACGTTCGACCACCTCATCCCCGCGCCGGTGGTCGGCCACTACCGCGGCCGGATGGTGAACCTGCACCTGGCGCTCCTCCCGGCGTTCCCCGGCTTCCGGGCGATCCCGCGGTGCCTCGCCGGCGGCGTGCGCTTCACCGGGGCGACGGTCCACGAGGTTGACGAGACGATGGACGGCGGCCCGATCGTCGCGCAGGCGGTCGTCGGCACGCTGCGCGACGACACCCCCGAAGCGGTCGGCGCGCGGGTGTTCGCCGCGGCCCGGCCGATGTTCCTGCAGGTGCTCCGGTGGTACGCCGAAGGGCGGATCGAGCGCGACGCCGCCGGCCGGGTGTGGGTGTGCGGCGCCGCCTACGGGGCGCTCCCGGTGTCGCCGGCGGTCGAGGTCGAACTGCCCGACAGTGGCTCGGGTTTTAGCCCGGAGGGCGTCGGCGTGTAGCCCGGGGTGCAACCCCGGGCGGGCGACGGCGTGGTTCGAGGTGTCGTGGGGCGCGAACTCCGCCGCAGGCCGCCCGGGGTTGCACCCCGGGCTACACGCCGACGCCCTCCGGGCTAAAACCCGAGCCGGGGATTATCACAGGGTATGGGTGGAGGCGTGATGGCCGCGTCGGACCGGTACGGACAGCCGCTGGCGTTCGCCGACCTGCTGCGGTCGGAGGACCGGCACTTCTGGTTCCGCGCCCGCAACGGCGTGCTGTCGCGGGTCGTGCGCGGCGTCGTCCGCGGGTGGGAGCCGGGCTACCGGGTGCTGGAAGTCGGCTGCGGCAACGGGTACGTGCTGCGGATGCTGGAAGCGGCCTGCCCCGGGGCCGACCTGACCGGCTCGGAACTGTTCCCCGAGGCGGTGGCGAACGCCGCGCAGCGCGTCCGCTGTCGGGTCGTCCAGGCGGACGTGTACCACCTCCCGCCGGCCGACCCGTACCGCCTCATCGGCATGTTCGACGTGCTCGAACACCTGCCGGACGACGCCGGCGCCCTCCGCGGGCTGCGGGCGGCGACGACCCCCGGCGGTCGGCTGGTGCTCACGGTGCCGGCGTACATGACGCTGTGGAGCCACACCGACGAGGCCGCCGGGCACTACCGCCGCTACACCCCGACCACGCTCCGCGCGGCGCTCGTCGCGGCCGGCTGGCAGGTCGAGTACGTGACGCCGTTCATGCTGCCGCTGGTGCCGCTGATGTGGCTCGGGCGGAAGGTCGCCGCGGTCGTCAACCGGCTGCGCGGGCGGCGCCGCACCGAGCTCGAAATGGCCGTCGGCGAGCTGCGGCCGGTGCCGGTCGTGAACGGCCTGATGCGCGCCCTCCTCGCCCCGGAGGCGCCGCTGATCGGCGCCCGGTGGCGCCTGCCGGTCGGCACGTCGCTGCTGGCCGTGGCCTCGAACCCGACGCCGCCCGCCGCGGCCGTCGCCGCCTGACCCGGAGACTCCCGGTGCCCGACCTCCGCTCGGTGCTCGCGTTCCCTGCCGCGTACCGGCTGTTCGGCCGCGTCGTCGGCGGCGACGGGTCGCGCACGTCGTTCGTCCGCGACCACCTGAAGCCGCGGCCCGGCGACCGCATCCTCGACCTGGGGTGCGGCCCCGGCAGCATCCTGCCGTACCTGCCGGCGTGCGACTACGTCGGCGTGGACCTCGACCCGTCGTACATCGCCGCGGCGAAGGCCCGCTTCCCCGACCGCGGCTCGTTCCGCTGCGAGGCGGCCGAGACGGTGGCGGAGGTGGAGGCGGGGTCGTTCGACCTGGTGGTCGCCAGCGGTCTGCTGCACCACCTGACCGACGAGCAGGCGGTGGCGACGATGGGGGTGGCGCGTCGGGCGCTGCGGCCGGGCGGGCGGTTCGTGAGCCTGGACGGCTGCTTCGTGCCGGGCCAGCACTGGTTCGCCCGGTGGATGCTGCGCCGCGACCGCGGCGAGTACGTCCGCGACCTGCCGGCGTACCGGGCGCTGGCCGACCGCGTGTTCCCGTCGGTGACGGAGGCCGTCCGCCACGACCTGCTGCGGGTGCCGTACACGCTGCTGATCCTCGACTGC
>DASPHQ010000207.1:0-2569 GCA_035629595.1 Urbifossiella sp.
TCAACGAGGTGTACAAGGACGCGAAGAAGAACGACCCCGATTGCTGGGAGGCCGAGTACCTCGCCGGCGCCCTGCTGCTGGAGAAGCACAACCGCGCCCAGGCACTCGAGGCGTTCGACGCGGCGCTGAAGATCAACCCGCGCGCCGCCGACGCCATCGCCGCGAAGGGGGCGTCCGCGCTCGAAGCGCTCGACCTGACCGTCGCCGAGGGGCTCGCCGACGCCGCCCTGAAGGTGAACCCCCGCCACCCCGCGGCGCTGCGGCTGAAGGCCGACGTGTACCTCGCCGGCGGCGACATGCTGACCGCGCGCCGGCACCTCCTCGCGGCGAAGCTGGTGAACCCGCGCGACGAAGCGACCCTCGCCCGCCTCGCGGCCATCGAGTTCCTCAACACCCCACCAAACCAACCCCCAACAAACACGAAGTTCATGGCCGACGAGGTCGAGAGGTTCAACCCGAAGCCCGCCGTGTTCTATCGCGAATGCGGCAGAGTCCTCGAATCGAGGAAGCGGTACAAGGATGCGGAGTGGTTCTTCCGCAAGGCTGCTGAGCTGCGCCCGGAACTGCCGGCGGCGAAGGCCGGGCTCGGGATGCTCCTCCTCCGTACCGGCCGCGAACCGGAAGCTCGGGTAATTCTCGACGCCGCGTTCAAGGCCGACCCGTTCAACGTCCGCGTGTCGAACTCGCGGCTCGTCCTGAAGCACCTCGAAGGCTACCAGACGGTCGAGACGCCGCACTACGTCGTCCGCTACGACCCGAAGGCGGACAAGGTGCTGGCCCCGTTCCTGGCCGAGTACCTGGAGGTAATCCACGCCGGGTTCGCCAAGGACTACGGGTTCATGTTCGACGGCAAGGTGCTGGTCGAGGTGTTCAGCAGCCGCGAGATGTTCAGCGGACGCACCATCGCCCTGCCGGGCCTGCCTGACGTGGCGGCCGGGGCGTGCACCGGCCGCGTCGTCGCGTTCCCGTCGCCGGCGGCCGACAAGCTGAACTGGTCGCGGGTGGTGCGGCACGAACTGACGCACGCCTTCAACCTCATCCAGACCGACTACCGGGTGCCGCACTGGCTCACCGAAGGGCTCGCCGTCCGCAGCGAAGGCGGCGACCGGCCGGCGGCGTGGATGGCCGTGCTGCGCGAGCGCCACGCCGCCGGCCGGTTGTTCGACCTGGACACGATCACCCTCGGGTTCGTGCGGCCACGCACCGAGGACGACTGGCCGCTGGCCTACCTGCAGAGCCTCCTTTACGTCGAATACCTGACGAAAACGCACGGCCGGCCCGCGGTCGGGAAGGTGCTCGATGCTTATCGAAGCGGCGCGAGCACGACCGCGGCACTCAAGACGGCGGTGGGCGTCGATCAGGGGGCGTTCGAGGCCGGGTACCGGGCGTTCGTGACCGAGGTGGTCCGCGGCAAGGGGATGCGGCGCGAGAAGGCGCTGACCTTCCCCGAGCTCGAAGCCGCGCAAAAGACCCGACCGGCCGACCCCGACCTGGCGGCGCGGCTGGCCGGCGAGTACCTCCGCCGCAACAAGGCGGCCGATGCGAAACAGCTGGTCGAGGCGGCGCTGAAGGCCGAACCGGGTCACCCGCTGGCGTCGGTGGTGAAGGCGCGGATGTTGGACGCGACTACCGGGCGGGAGGTGCTGGAGGTGGCGGCGAAGGAGAACCCCGACGACTCGCGCGTGCTCCTCGCGCTCGGCCGGGCGCTGACGGCGGCGAAGGAGTACGACGCCGCGGCGGGCGTGTTCGAGCGCGGCCGCAAGGCGGCTCCCGAGGGCGCGGACTGGCTGCCGGAGTTGGCCAGGCTGTACACCGTGTTGAAGAAGGCGGAGCCGCTGGCCGATGTCCTTGCGGAGATGTCCGCCCGCGACCCCGACGAGTTGCCGGCCCGGCTGCGGCTGGCGCGGCTGCGGCTCGACGGCGGCGACGCGGCCGCGGCCGAGCGCGCGGCCCGCGAGGCGCTGCGGCTCGACCTGACGCACGACGAAGCGCGGGCGCTACTGCTGTCGGCGTTGCGGGCGCAGAAGAAGGACGCGGAGGCGGAGCGCATCGCGCGGCGGTTCGAGTGATTCCCGGCGTGGGGCCGGTTTCCAACCGGCCATTGTCCGGCCGTTTGGAAACCGGCCCCACGTCTCCACGAGGCTCCTGAATGAACCCGATCGTCGCCGTGGTGCTCCTCCTGGTCGGCTCGAACGCCTTCATGACGGTGGCCTGGTACGGCCACCTCAAACACCGCGACGCGGCGTGGTACTCGGTCATCCTCGTCAGCTGGCTCATCGCGCTGCCGGAGTACGCCCTCCAGGTGCCGGCCAACCGCCTCGGCTACGGCACCCTCACCGCCACCCAGCTGAAGGTGATCCAGGAGGCGATCTCGGTGAGCGTGTTCGTGGTGTTCGCGTTCTTCTACCTCGGCGAGGTGCCGACGTGGCGGACGGCGGCGGCGTTCGCCCTGATCGTGGCGGCGGTGGCGCTGGTGCGGTCGTAAGATGCCGGCGGGAGGGGGCGCGATGCGGCGGCACTACAGCCTGGTAATGCTGGTTTGGTGGCTCGGCGTCGCAGCGGTGGCGCT
>DASPHQ010000208.1:0-2226 GCA_035629595.1 Urbifossiella sp.
TCGGCAACATCTACGCGGACGAAGCCTGTTCCCGCGCCGGCCTCCATCCGGCGCGGCGCGGCGACTCGCTCACGCCGGCCGAGTGCGACGCCCTACGGGTCGCCGTCGAAGCGGTGCTGACGACCGCCATCGCCGCCCGCGGCAGCACCATCCGCGACTACGTCGGCGGCTCCGGTCTCGCGGGGGAATTTCAGCTGGCGCACCGCGTCTACGGCCGCACCGGCGAGCCGTGCGTGACGTGCCGGACGCCGATCGAGCGCGTCGTCCTCGGAGGGCGGTCCTCCCATTACTGCCCGAAGTGTCAACCCGCGAAGCCCCGCGGGGTGCGACGAAACGCCCGGTAGCCGCGGGCTTCAGCCCGCGCCCACCTGCGGCGGAGTTCCTGGGAGCGACGCCCCACAGACACCGCCGACGTGGCGCGGGCTGAAGCCCGCGGCTACTAACCTCCTAGCCCTACCGCCCGAGCCACGATGTCCTACCGCGCGTTCAAGAAGCTGCTCGGCGAGACGAGCCTGGAGCGGAAGTGCCGGTGGCTCCTCGGGGCGATGGTCCTCGTCCTCATGACCGGCAGCTTCTGGGCGTACGCCATCCAGACCGAGAACCTCGCCCACGACCAGCTCAAGACCACCGGCCGCACCCTCGTCGCCCCGGTGCTCGCGCGGCTGCACGTCCGCGGCGAGCAGCAGGACGCCATGCGCGACTTCGCCAAGCTGATCGAGGTCCACTGGCCGGCGCAGCTGAAGGACTACAACGTGCGGCTGATCCGGGTGCCGCTGACGCCCAGCGACCCCGAACACCGGGCCGAGGCCGACGACATGCCGGCCGTGTCGAAGGTGAGCGAGCCGGACCGCACCGAGTGGGACCGCGAGGCCGACGCCGAGAAGGCGTACTACTACTACGCCGCCCTCCGCGCCGCCCCGTCGTGCGTCGGCTGCCACCGCGACCCGGAGAAGATGGGCCGTCCCGAACTCGCCCGCCCCGACCTCCAGCCGAACGAGCTCATCGGCATCGTCCGCATCCGCCTGACCACCCGCGAGATCGAGGAGGGGTTCCACACCAACCGGGCCGTCCTCATCTCGTTCGCCGTCGGCACCTCGCTCCTCATCATCGCCGGCAGCTACCTCATGATCCGCTACGTGATCGTGAAGCCGGTCAAGCACCTCAAGGAGGTGTCCGAGGCCATCGCCGGCGGCGAGCTGAACATCCGCAGTGAGATCCAGACCGGCGACGAGTTCGAGGACCTGTCGCACGCCTTCAACCGGATGATCCGCAACCTGACGAACACGCAGGACCGGAACAAGAAGCTGATCACCGACCTGGACCGGAAGGTGGACGAGCTGGCGCGGGTGAACATGGCCCTGTACGACAACAACCGGCTCAAGAGCGACTTCCTCGCCACCATGAGCCACGAGCTGCGGACGCCGCTCAACAGCATCATCGGGTTCAGCGAGGTGCTGCTGTCGGCGGACAACATGACCGAGAAGCAGCAGCGGTACGCCGGCAACATCATGACCGGCGGCAAGCAGCTGCTGGCGCTTATCAACGACGTGCTCGAGCTGGCGAAGCTGGAGGCCGGGAAGATGCGCCTGCGGCCGGAACCGCTCGAAGTTATCGCGGTGTGCGAGCACGCGGCGGCGATGTTCCGCCAGCAGGCCGAGAAGAAGAACATCGACCTGAAGGTGCTCGTGGAAGTGGGCACGCCGGCGGTGCGGCAGGACGCCGGGAAGCTCCACCAGATTCTCTCGAACCTCCTGTCGAACGCGGTGAAGTTCACCCCCGAGGGCGGCCGGGTGACGCTCCGCGCCGCTTCCGACGGCGCCGAGCTGGTGCTGACTGTCGCCGACACCGGGGTCGGGATCGCGCCGGAGGAGCAGGAGCTGGTGTTCGAGAAGTTCCGGCAGACGGCGAACCCGCTGACGCGGGAGCAGGGCGGCACCGGGCTGGGGCTGTCGATCGTGCGCGAGCTGGCGAAGCTGCTCGGCGGCGACGTGTCGGTACACAGCGAGCTCGGCCGCGGCAGCACGTTCACGGTGCGCGTCGCGGCGCGGCTGGAGGACGAGCCGCTGCTGGACTTCGAGCTGGGGGAGGAGCCGCCGCCGGCTTCGTAGGTCGGGTCGAGTCTTCGAGACCTGACGGCGGCGCGGATCACGAACGACTACGGACCAGATGACGCGGCAGTCGAGGTCGGTGCGGCGTGGGCGACACCGTTCGTGCTCCGCGCCGCCG
>DASPHQ010000209.1:0-5181 GCA_035629595.1 Urbifossiella sp.
CCTCGACTATCCTGGGGGGTCAGTAACGCGCTGTCCCTGTGGTGATGGTACGCCACGACCGAGGTCGCGCCCCATGGCCCGCCCGCTCGACCGCCGCGCCTGGCTGACGCTCGGGGGGCTGCACCTCGGCGCCCTCGCCACCGGGGCCGGCCCGAACCTCGCGGCCCTACTCGCCGCCGAGGGCGCGGCGCGCGGTCCGAAACCGGACGGCGACTTCTCCGTCATCCTGTTCTGGGCCAACGGCGGGCCGAGTCACCTCGACACGTTCGACCTCAAGCCGGACGCGCCGGCGGAGGTCCGCGGCCCGTTCAGGCCGATCCGCACGAACACCGTCGGCGTGCAGATTTCCGAGCACATGCTCCGGCTCGCGGGCATGGCCGACAAGTTCGCCCTCGTCCGCAGCCTGCACCACAACCGGGCCGAGCACTCCGGCGGGACGCACCGCTTCCTGACCGGGTACCCGTCGGTCGCGGCGAACCTCAACGACGCCGAGTACCCGGACGTCGGATCGATCGTGTCCAGGGTGTTCCCCGGCCGCGACGCCGGCGTGCCGACCTACGTCGCGAACACCAAGGCGTACGGCAGCGGCCCGGGCTACCTGGGGCCGGGGTACGCACCGTTCATGCCCCGCCCCAACCCGATCACCTCGACCGGCGCCAACGAGTACGACCCGGTCCCACTGCACCTCGCCGCCGACGGCCGGGCCGGGTTGAGCCTCGACCCGGAGGGGACGGTCACCCTGCGCCGGCGGGACGACTTGCGGCGGGCCCTCGACTCGCTGCCCCGGTCGCTCGACGACCGCACCGGGCCGGCGGCCGAGTTCGGCCGGTACCAGCGCCGGGCGGTCGAAATCCTGTCCGGCCCGCGGACCCGCGCCGCGTTCGACCTGAGCCGGGAAGACCCGCGGGTGCTCGCCCGGTACGGCGACTCCGACTGGGGGCGCGACCTGCTCACGGCCCGGCGGCTGGTCGAGGCCGGGGTGCGATTCGTTCAGTGCCAGGCGAACGTCCGGCTCCGGCCCGCCACCGGGCGCATCACGACGTGGGACGACCACTCGGTGAACTGCGACATCTTCAAGGCGTACGAGGAGCGGATGCCGGTGCTGGACCGCGCCGCGTCCGCTCTGATCGACGACCTGTACCAACGCGGCCTGGACCGGCACGTCCTGTTCATCTTCTGCGGCGAGTTCGGCCGCACGCCCCGGATCGCCTACCAGGACGCGAGTCGCCGGCCCGGGCGCGACCACTGGCCGCGCGCCATGAGCGTTCTGCTCGCCGGCGGCGGGCTGCGGATGGGCCAGGCGGTCGGCGCGACCAACGCCCGGGGCGAGGAACCGACCGCCCGCGCGATGGACAGCAACAGCCTGCTCGCCACCATCTACCACCGGTTCGGGATCGACACGGCCCACCAGGAACGCGACCGGTCCGGGCGGCCGATCCCAATCCTCCCCGAGTGTGAACCGATCGCCGAACTCGTAGGCCACTGACCGCCGGCATCGGTTCGTCATCACCGTGCCACCGGCGGCGACCTCACGGCTTGCCGGCCGGACCCGCCGCAGGGTTCATCTCCCGGTGGACCGCCCACGCGGCCTCCTGCATCCGCCGCGCGGCCGCCGGCGGGACGGTGTCCTCGCCCTCCTTCTGCACCCGGGCCGTCAGCCCGACCGGGGTGTAGCCAGTCAGGGCGGCGTACAGCGTGCAGGCGTACAAGTACGACCCGGCCTTCCCGGGGTGGGCCTTGTCCGGGTCGTACAGGGCCAGCCGCTCGTCCGCGGTCGGCTCGGCCCCCCAGTACGTCAGCCACGCTTTCCCGGCCGCGGCGAGCGGCACCTTCAGGTCCGCGGCAGCCTTCGCCTGCGTGTCGTGCAGGTCGCGGAACCCCTGCGGGTACCGGTTGCTGACGGACGCGGTGGCGAGCAGGACCACCCTCCCGCGGTGCTGCCGTACCAGGGCGGTGAACAGCCGGGCGTGCTTCTCGAAGCTGTCGGGCTGGGCGGTGTAGATGTCCTGGAGGACGACGAAGTCCCACTTCCCCTCCGCGACCCGCGCCCGGGCGGTCCCCTTGCCGTCGCCCTTGTTCCAGTGGGACTCCAGACTGGCCCCGCCGGCGACGGCCCGGTCGGCCGTGACGCGGGGGCGGTCGGCCGGGGCGGACGCGGCCAGCAGCTCGACCATCCGCGGCAGGTCGTTGTAGTACACCTGGCTATTCCCCACGAACAACACCCGGAGCGGCCGGGGCGGGGCCTTCTCCTGGGCGGCGGCCGGCGGAGCGGTCAGGACGACGGCGAGCAGGGCGGTCGCGGTGCGGGTCACGGCGGTGCTCCGGGGGGCCGCCCATCATCCCACGTCCGGGCCGCCAGGTCGAGGGTGTCGGCTCATCACAGTAGCGGGCGGATCGGCCGGCCGCGGTAGACGTGGTACGGGCGGCCCTCGGCGTCGCGGAACGCGGCGTCCGGGCCGACGCCCACGAGGTGGAAGATCGTGGCGGCCAGGTCGGCCGGGGTGAACGCCTCCGTCGCCGGCCGGCCGCCGTCCCGGTCGGTCGCGCCGACCACCCGCCCGGGCCGGACGCCCCCGCCGGCGAGGACGCACGGGAACACGTCGCCCCAGTGGTGCCGGCCCGGGGTGAAGAACTCGCCGGACGCGTTCCGACCGCCCGCGGTGATCGGCGAGATCCTCGGCGTCCGCCCCATCTCCCCGCACATCACCACGAGCGTCTCGTCGAGCAGCCCGCGCTGGTACAGGTCGTCGAGGAAGCCGCTCAGGCAGTGGTCGAGCGACGGGAGGAGTTTTCCCCGCAGGTCGCGGAAGGCGTTCTGGTGCGTGTCCCAGCCGCGGAGGTTCACCTGCGCCATCCGCACCCCGGCCTCGACCAGCCGCCGCGCCACCAGAAGCCCCTGGCCCCACTCCTCGCGGCCGTAACTGTCACGAACCCGGTCCGGCTCGCGGCTCAGGTCGAACGGGTTCCGGCCGCCGGGCATCGTGGTGAGCAACAGCCGCGCGGCCCGCTCGCGGTGCTCGTCGTGGGCCGCGAACGCGCCGGCGTCGTGGGACCGGCGGAGGGCGTCGAGCCGGTGCCGGAGGGCGTCGCGGTCGCGGAGCTGGTCCGCGGACACGGCCAGGCCGCCGCCCAGGTCCGGGAGGCGGAACGCCGGCTCGCGGCAACTGCCGTTGTCCCACCACGCCTTCGGCCCCTTCCCGGGCCAGCGTTCCGGGTCGTTCGGGTCATCGTGACTGAAGCAGTTGGGGCACGACCCGGCCGGGTCCGGCGCCCGGCAGGGAGGCGCAAGGTCCACGCCCCAGGGCTCGAACCGGGGGCCGAGGACGCCGGCCCCGCGGCCGGGGTACTTCATGTGGCTGACCCGCGGCAACTCGACGACCGGCGGCAGCACCGCCCCGGGCACGGGAGGGAGGGTGTACGCCAGCAGCGAGCCGACGGACGGCCACTCGAACCGCCCCGGCCGGGGGGTCGTGATGCTGGCGTTCGTGTCGCCGGCGGGGAGTTCCGTGGTGCCGGTGTGCAGCAGGTAGGTAGCGCTGTTGTGCTCGTTGCGGAACTCGCGGCCGGCGGGGTGGTGCATCGTCCGCACCACCGAGAAGAGGTCGGCGCGGGCCGCGAGCCGGGGCAGGTGTTCGCAGAAGCGGGTGCCGGGCAGGCGGGTCTGGGCGGTGCCGAACTCGCCACGGACGCCGTCGGGGGCGTCGGGCTTGGGGTCGAACGTCTCGTGCTGCGACGGCCCGCCGGACTGAAAGACGAATACGACGGCCTTCGCCCGCCGCCGCCCGGGCGCGACGGCGTCGGCCTCCAAGCGACCGAGGTCGGCGAGCCCGGTGCCGAGCAGGCTCAGCCCGCCGACCCGGAGCAACTCTCGGCGGCCGACCGGCGGGTGGTCGCCCGGTCGGCATTCGGCTGGCCGCACGGCGTGTTCTCCGCGAGGACGGGGCGATTCGTATTCGGGCTAGCGGGGCCGCGGCGCGAGGAGCGGTCGGAGGGCAACGGCGAAGGCGTCGGCCTGGCGCGCGAACCCGAGGTCGGTCGGGTGCGACCCGTCCACCGTCCCCTCGCCGTCGTCGCCGATGAGCCCGCCCCCGGCGAGGTAGTGTAGATTCCGGTCGCCGGCCGCGACGAGGGCGTCGAACGCCGCGCGGCACGCGGCCCGGCTGTCGGCGTTCCGCTTCGCCGCCGCGGGGAGGACGGCGGCGTTCGCGTAGGTGCGGTCCTCGACCAGCAGGATCGGCGTCGTCGGCCTCGCGGCGCGGAGCACCTTCACGAACGGCACCGTCCGCTCGGCGACCTGCGGGGTAGTGAGGTTCGGGAGGCAGTCGAGGACGAACACGGCCGCGTCGAGCTCGCCGAGGAGGGCGGCGACGTCCGGGTCGAGAGTGCCGCTGCCGGAGAACCCGAGGTTGACGACCGGGCGGTCGAAGCGGCGGCCGAGGATGGCGGTGTGGACCATCCCCGGCCGCGACGCGCACCCGCCCTGGGTGATGGACGTGCCGTAGAAGACGAGCGGGGCGCGGCGGTCGGCCGGGCGGGGGTCGGCCTTCTTCAGCGCGGCCCCGTCCGGGACGCCGACCTCGACCGCCGACACGCCGTTGTACAGCGGGAGGTACAGGAGAAACTCCTTCGCCCCGGGTTCGAGGCCGGTCGCAAGCTGGGCGGTGGTGGTCTCGGCGGTCGGCCGGCCGTTCGCCACCCACCGCCACCCGGCCGGCGTGCGGACGTACAGGTCGAGCCCGCTCACCCCGGTGGCCGGCATGTGCGGCATCGCCAGGGTCTTGTTGGTGACCGTCCACCGGGCGTGGACGGTGGTCGCGGCGGTGACGAACCGGACGCACAGCCCCGTCGAGTGCCGGCTCAGCCCCCAGACCGGCGGCCGGGCGGTCTTCTCGGCGCGGGCGGGGAGGCGGTCGAACGGGGCCTTCGTGTCGGCCCACCCCTGACCCTCCAGGCCGAGCGGGCGGACGTCGTACCAGCGGACACCGGCGGCCGGGTCGAGCTTCCCGGTGGCGGGGTCGATGACCGGCCCGGCGGCCGGGAGGGCGACCGGAAGGGCGAGGAGCGTGAGGACGGCGAGACGGGTCATGGCGGGCGTCGCGGAGGGGGTGGGGCCGGGTGGCTGTCATGCTAACCCGCGTCCGCTACCCGGTCCAGCGGCGTGGCCGTTCGACCGCGGGCGCG
>DASPHQ010000210.1:0-4580 GCA_035629595.1 Urbifossiella sp.
GCCTCGGCCACGGCCGCCGGGGTCGGGTAGCGGTCGTCCGGCTTCTTCGCCATCAGCCGCGTCACGAGCGCGGCCAGCGGCGGCGGGGCGGGGCCGACCGGCGTCAACACCGGCGGCACCGGCTGGTTGGCGTGCGCCATCAGCTTGTCGACCGCCGACCCGGTGTACGGCGTCCGCCCGCTCAGGAGGAAGAACAGGGTGACGCCGAGGCCGTACAGGTCGGCGCGGATGTCGGCCCCGTGCGGGTTGCGCGCCTGCTCCGGCGGCATGAAGTCGGGCGTTCCCAGCATCACGCCGTCGGTCGTCAGCATCCCCCCCGCCATCGACGCCGCCCCGTCGCCGGCGCGGACGCCCGACAGGCCCAGGTCCATCAGCTTGACGGCGCGCGTGGCGCGCTCGCGCATCAGGTTCGACGGCTTCACGTCGCGGTGGACGAGGCCGCGGTCGCAGACGTACTGGAGCGCCAGGCACGCCTGGTAGGCCGCGAGGCAGGCGTCGGCCGGGGTGAGCGGGCCGGCGCGGACCACGGTGGTGGCGAGGTCCTGGCCGTCGATGAACTCGGTGGCGAGGTACAGCCGGCCGCCGGCCTCGCCGGCGTCGATGGCGCGGACGATGTGGGGGTGTTCCAGGCTGGCGGTCAGGCGGATCTCGCGGGCGAACCGCCGGGCCAGCGTGCGCGACGCCAGCTTGTCGGCCCGGATGACCTTCACCGCGTCGACGCGCCCGAGGCGGACGTGGCGAGCCTTATAGACGCGCCCCATCCCCCCTTCGCCTAGCACGTCGAGGAGCAGGTACGGGCCGACGACGAGGGTCTCTGGCTTGCCGGCCAGGAGGGCGTCGGCCTGGAACCTGGTGGCCCACCCCTTCTCGACGAGTCGGCCGACGACGCGCTCCGGCGGGTGCGAGCCGCGGCCGGCCGCCTCCTCGACGCGGCGGAGCTGTGACGCGCTGAGGAGCGGAACCCGTTTCAGCGCCGCGAGAACGGCCTCGGCGGTGGGGGCGGGCATGGTCGGTTCGCGTCGCGGGGCGAGTCGGTCCCCTAAGAATAGCTCACACGGGGGCTGAAAGCCCACCACGGGTCGGCGGTATGGAGAGAGTCAGAACTTGAAGGCGCGGAAAGCCCACCCGTTGCAACGGGTGGGCTTTGCCGATCCGTGCACGATCACGGTGACCGAGCAGGCACAACGCATGCGGATCGCGTTCATCACCGCCGGCGCCGCGGGCATGTTCTGCGGCAGTTGCATGAGGGACAACACCCTCGTGACCGCCCTCCGCCGCCGCGGCCACGACGCCCTCCTCATCCCCACGTACACCCCCATCCGCACCGACGAAACGGACGTGAGCCAGCACCGCGTCTTCTTCGGCGGCATCAACGTCTACCTGCAGCAGAATTCGCGGCTGTTCCGCCACACGCCGTGGCTCGCCGACCGGCTGCTCGACGTGCCGCGGCTGCTGAAGTGGGTGTCGCGGTTCGCCGGCCGGATGAAGTACAGCGAGCTCGGCGGCCTCGCCGTGTCGATGCTGAAGGGGGAGCACGGCCGCCAGCGCAAAGAAGTCGAAAAGCTGGTGGCGTGGCTCGAAGCCGAGGTGAAGCCGGACGTGATCCTGTTCACGAACGCGCTCCTCTCCGGCGTCATCCCGCCGCTGCGCGAACGGCTCGGCGTCCCCATCTGGGTGACGCTGCAAGGCGACGACATCTTCCTCGACGCGCTCCCCGCCGCCGACCGGGCCGCGTGCGTGGAGCTCATCCGCACGAACACCGCCGGCGTCGCCGGCTTCATCAGCACGAGCCACTTCTACGCCGACCACATGAGCGCGGAGTTGGGCTTGCCGCGCGACAAGGTGAAGGTCGTGTACCCCGGCATCAACCTCGACGGCCACGGCGGCGTGCGCCCGGTCCGCCGCGATGGCCGACTGACGGTCGGCTACTTCGCCCGCGTCTGCCCCGAGAAGGGCTTTCACCACGCGGTCGAGGGGTTCATCGCGCTGATGAAGGCGGCCGACGCCCCGGACGCGATACTGCGTGCGTCGGGCTGGCTCGGCGAGAACGACAAGCCCTTCTTTCGCGAGCAGGTGGCGAAGATCGCCGCCGCGGGACTGGCCGACCGATTCGAGTACGTCGCCAGCCCGACGCACGACGACAAGGTGGCGTTCTTCCGCGCCGCCGACGTGCTGTGCGTGCCGACGACGTACCGCGAACCGAAGGGGCTGTACGTGCTGGAGGCGTGGGCGAATGGGCTGCCGGTGGTGCTGCCAGCGCACGGCACCTTCCCCGAGCTGCTGGCCGACGGCGGCGGGTTGCTGGTGGCGCCCGGGGATGTTCCGGCGCTGGCCGCCGCACTGCGGCAGGCGCTGGCCGACCACGACTGGCGCGATGCCGCCGGCCGGGCCGGCGCGGCGGCGGTGCGCGAGCGCTTCACGGCCGACGTGATGGCGCGGGAAACCGAACTCGTCCTGAGCCAGACCACGGTAAGATGACCCCGCCTGCGAACTCGAAACTTTGAACTCCGAACTCGAAACTGCTCATGTTCCACACCACCCGCCGCGTCGAGTTCGGCGACACCGACATGGCCGGGATCATGCACTTCTCCCAGTTCTTCCGCTTCATGGAGGTCGCGGAGACGGACTTCCTCCGCGCCCGCGGGCTGAGCGTCAGCTGGCGCCGCGGCGACGTGAAGTGGGGCTTCCCGCGCGTGTCCGCGGCGTGCGACTACAAGACCCCCGCCCGCTTCGAGGACGTGCTCACCATCGCCGTCACCGTCGAGAAGCTCGGCACGAAATCGGTCAGCTACCGCTACGACTTCACGAACCAGCACGGGGCCGCGGTCGCCGTCGGGCGCGTCACCGCCGTCTACTGCCGCTCGACCGGGCCGGACCACATGGAATCCGTCGAGATTCCCCCCGAGCTGCGTGCGAAGCTGGAAGGGCCGGCGACATGACCGAGCCGTACCTCACGCGGCTGACGACCCGCCTGCTCGACGGCGTCGAGCGACTGCCGGCCGCGGCGCGCCAGCGGACCCGGGACTACGTTCGCGGCGCGCAGCTCCCCGACGGCGGCTGGCCCGGCCGCGAGGGCGGGTCGGACATCTATTACACCGGCTTCGCCCTCCGCTCCCTCGCCGTACTCCAGGCGCTCGATGCGGACGTTTGCACCAACGCCGCCGGCTTCCTGCGCACGCGGATGGCCGGCTCCGGCAGCGTGATCGACCTCTTTTCGCTGGTCGTGAGTTGCTACCTCGTACCGCTCGGCGGCGGGCCGGACGTGCTGGCGGAAGCACCGCCCGACTGGCGCGAGCGCGTGGCCGCGGTTCTCGAAACGCACCGCTCGCCCGACGGCGGCTACGGCAAGTCGCCCGCCGCCCCGCACGGCAGCACGTACACCAGCTTCCTCGTCGTGCTGTGTCAGCAGTTGCTCGGCGCGCAGACGCCCGAGCCGGACCGGCTCGCCGAGTTCGTCCGCGGCCGGCGGCGCGAGGACGGCGGGTACGTGGAAATCGGCGGGATGAAGCGGAGCGGCACGAACCCGACCGCGGCCGGCGTCGGCGTGCTGCAGATTCTCGACGCCCTCACTGACGAGGCCCGCGACGCCGTCGCCGACTTCCTGGCGGCGCTGCCGGCCGCGTTCGAGGGCGGGCTGCGGGCGAACGACCGCATCCCGGCCGCGGACGTGCTCTCCACGTTCACTGGCGGCTGGACGCTCGACCAGCTCGGTTGCGCGGACCGGCTCGACTGGCCCGCGGTGCGCGACTTCGCGCTGGCGTGCGAGTCCGCGGCCGGCGGGTTCCGCGCCGGCCTGTGGGACGAGCGGACCGACGTGGAATACACCTTCTACGGCCTCGGCACCCTCGCCCTGGCCGCCCTCCACACGGACTGACGCCCCGATGTCACTGGCCGTCCGCGACCTGTCGAAGGATTACGCCACGCGGTCCGGGCCGCTGCCGATCCTGCGCGGCGTGAACCTCTCGCTGGCCCGCGGCGAGTCGCTCGCCGTGATGGGGCCGTCGGGCTCGGGCAAGAGCACGCTGCTGCACATCCTCGGCACCCTCGACCACCCCACCGCGGGGAGCGTGGCCCTCGACGGCACCGACCCGTTCACGCTGCCCGAGGGCGACCTGGCCGCGTTCCGCAACCGGCGCATCGGGTTCGTGTTCCAGGACCACCACCTCCTGCCGCAGTGCAGCGTGCTGGAAAACGTGCTGGTGCCGACGCTGGTCAGCCGCGGCACCGACCCCGCGGTCACCGAGGGGTACGCCCGCGAGCTGCTGAAGCGCGTCGGCCTCGCCGACCGGCTCGAACACCGACCCGCCGAACTGTCCGGCGGCGAGCGACAGCGCGTGGCCGTGGCGCGGGCGCTGGTGCTGAAGCCGCTCCTCCTGCTGGCCGACGAACCGACCGGCAACCTCGACCGCACCACCGCCCAGGCCGTCGGCGAGCTGCTACTGGAGCTGCACCGGCAGGAGAACACCGTGCTGGTGATCGTGACCCACAGCCCGGAGCTGGCGAAGCGGTTCCCGCGCCGGGCGGAAATGACCGACGGCACCCTCGCGGACGCCTGACCCGTGCTCACCCTGCCGCGCCTC
>DASPHQ010000211.1:0-3206 GCA_035629595.1 Urbifossiella sp.
CGTCTGGCACGCCGATACGTTCGGCCTCTCCGTCCGCCGGGCCGCGGCCGAGGCCGGGCTCCGGGTCCGGCAGTGCCTGGTGTGGGTCAAGCCGTGCCTGGTGCTCGGCCGGCAGGACTACCAGTGGCGCCACGAGCCGTGCCTGTACGGGTGGGCCGACGGCGCGCCCCACACCTGGTTCGGCGGCCGCGCCCAGACCACCGTGCTCGAGTTCGATAAGCCCGCCCGGAACGCCGAGCACCCCACCATGAAGCCGGTCGCGCTGTTCCAGGCGCTGCTCACCAACAGCTGCCCGGCCGGCGGGGTGGTCCTCGACCCGTTCGGCGGCAGCGGGACGACGCTGGTCGCGGCCGAGCAGGCGGGCCGCAGCGCCCGGCTGCTGGAGGTCGATCCGCGGTACTGCGACGTGGTGTTGGCCCGGGCCGCCTCGACGTTCGGCGGCGCGGTGCCGGTCCGGCTGCTCGACGGCGGGGCCGAGGTCGCGTTCGCGGACGTGGTGAGTCGGCGGCGGCGGAGTGAGACGGCGGCGTAGCCGGTACGATCGGTGGCGACCCATGCGGCTCAGGAAGCGGGTGTGGGCAATCGCGGAGGCGGTGGCCTCGACCACTGGGTGTCCCGGACACGGGGTGGTGAACCGGCTGGCGGCTGACGGCACCCCCGACCCGCCACCGTGCCCGGCCTGCGGCGGGTGCCACGTGCTGGTGATCGAGGAGGTCGTTGTCGAGGCCCCGTCGGCCGGTGGGGCCGCCGGGTGAAGCCGCCCGAGCCCTGCCACGTCCCTGACAGATGCTGACGCGGATGGGCCGGGCACACAGGTGAGGAGGTACGGGGATGGCCGACAACAAGCCGCCGCGTCGGGACGACGCCTTGGCCCTCTCGCTGGCGTGCGGGGCGACGGTGGAGGCGGCCGCCCGCCAGGCCGGGGTGTCCGACCGCACGGTGTACCGCCGGCTGAAGGACCCCGACTTCCAGAAGCGGATCAAGGAGGCCCGGACCGACCTGGTGCGGCGATCGGCGGGGCTGCTGTCGGCCGCGTCCGGGGAGGCGGTGCGGACGCTGCTCGCGATGATGAAGGAGTCGGCCCCGCCGGCGGTACGCTTGGGGGCCGCGAAGGCGGTGCTGGAGCTGGGGATCAAGGTGCGGGAGCTGGCCGAGCTGGAGGCCGAGGTGCGGGCGCTGGAGCAGGAGGTCAAGGCCCTCGGGCCGCCGCGGGAGGGGAGGACGTGGTGAGCCTGCGGGGCCGGGTCGGCCAGCTGGCGGCGGCCCTGGCCGGGCGGGGCGGGGATGACCGGGCCCACATCGTGGTATGGGTGCCGGCCGGGGGCGACGCGGACGGCCGGCCGCCGGGGGTGTACCGGACGGCGGGTGTCATCGACGTGGTGTACGAGGGGGACGAGCCGATTCCGAGACTGCGGACCCGGGTGATGGAGCAGGCCGCGCCGGCGGCGCTGGAGATCGTACTCGGGCCGGAGGTTGTCCCGTCTCCGGCCGTCGACGCGGCCGAGCCTTCTGATCCTGGGAAGCGGTGGTGACCCGACGCTCCCGACTCGGCCGGCACCGCACCCTCGTGGACGCGGCCGTGAACACCGCGACCGCCCCGCCAGCGGAGGTGTGGTTGCCGTTGAAGGACGGCGGGAACGAGGTGCCCGGCCGCTACCCACACCCCGGCGGCTGCATGGTCCTCGTCCTGTACGACCCAAACGACCCCGCCGCGGCGGAGGAGCCCGTGTGAGCACCCGCGCCCTCGGCCGTCGCCTTGCCGACGTGGCCCGACGACAGGCCGAGGCGGCCGAGCGCCACGCGGCCGCGACCGCCACCGTGGACGTGGAGCACGCCAAGCGGGTGGCGTTCCTGATGATGGTGCCCGAGGACCTGCGGATGGCGGTCGAGATCGCGCTGTGCGACCCGAACGGCGACGACGCGCTCTCCACTCGTGGGCGCTCTGGCCGTTCGCCCCGTGGGCCACCGTGCCGGCCGGGTTCCAGTTCCCGCGGGCGCTCGTGGAGTGGCTGCTGAAGCCGCCTCGGGGGTGGTTCTTCGGCCACACGTGCGGGCGGTGTGGGCTCCGGGTGCCGCTGCTGGCCACCGACCCGAACGACCCCGCCACGCCGCCGGTCGCGCTGTTCCCGACCTGCCCGGCGTGCGGCGGGAGGACCTCGTCCGCGGCCGGCGGGTGGAGGGAGCCGCCCCGATGCGATTGACCCGGCGGGTGGCGCAGCTGACTGGGCGGCTGCCGGGGCCGCGGCCGAAGGGGGCCGACCTACCCGGCGGCGCTGCTCGCCGGGCTGCGGGACGGCACGGTGATGCTGGACGACTTCGACCGGACGGACGCCGGCCAGGTGAGCGCACTGGTGTACGCCGCCGCGCTGCTGACCGCCCGGACGGGCGTGGGAGGTGCACGATGACCCGCGGGCGGCTGGCCCGGCTCGGCCGGGTGGTGTTCCTGCCGACGACCGCCTCGGCCGCCGCGCCCGTGCGACTGCGGTACCCGGCCGACGTGCTGGCGCTCCTGGAGGCCGAAGCCGCCCGCGTCCGCGTCGACCCCACCGCCGACCCCGTCGCCCGGGCGCGGGCCGTCGGCGCCCTCGCCCGCGTCGCCCTCGACGCGATCGAGGCCGACCAGGTCGCCGCCCGGGTGGCGGCGCTCGAAGCCGTCCTGGCCCGGAGGAGCCCGTCGTGACCGCCGACCGCCTCGCCCGACACTACCCGTCGCTGAAGCCCGACGAGCGGCTGGCCCTGATGCTGGTTGCGGCCGCCCGTGGGTAAGGCCTCGAGCACGAGCGGCTCGTCGCCGCCGAGCCACGGCTCAACCGCGCATGCCGGTCGCCTTCTCCATTCTCGTGTCAGACACCCGCGTTCTGGGTAGGTGAAGCCGTCGGGGCGGCCGGTCCCCACACTCCCATCTCCAACTGGAACTACCGTGAAGACTCCCACCCTGTCCCGCCCGCGGCTGGAATCGCTGGAAACCCGCGACACCCCGACGGCGTTCACCGTCAACACCCTCGCCGACGGCGGTGCCGGCAGCGGCACCACCGGCGACCTGCGGTACTGCCTCAGCCAGGCGAACGCGAGCATCGGCCCCGACACGATCGACTTCTCCGTGACCGGCCTCATCCCCCTCGGCTCCGCCCTCCCGGCGGTCACCGACGACGTGACGCTGACCGGGCCGGGCGCCGCCAGCCTGACGGTGAGCGGCAACGACGCCG
>DASPHQ010000212.1:0-3446 GCA_035629595.1 Urbifossiella sp.
CAACGCGAACCAGCCGTTCGACCGATTCACCGTCGAGCAGCTCGCGGGCGACCTGCTCCCCAACCCGACCCGCGACCAGCGCGTGGCCACGGCGTACAACCGCCTGCTGCAAACCACCGAGGAGGGCGGGGCGCAGGCGAAGGAGTACGAGGCGAAGTACAGCGCCGACCGGGTGCGGAACTTCGGCCAGGTGTGGCTGGGCGGGACGCTCATGTGCGCCGAGTGCCACAACCACAAGTTCGACCCGTACACCGCCGCCGACTTCTACAGCATGGCCGCGTTCTTCGCCGACGTGCAGGAAGGGGCCGTCGGCCGCCGCGAGCCGGGCCTGCCGGTGCCGTCACCCGAGGACGAGAAGCGCCTCGCCGAGCTGACTGCGACCGCGGCCGCAGCCCAACAAAAGCTGGCCGTTCGCGCCGCGGTGGTTCCGACGGCAGCGCTGAAGGCCGAGCGGGCGGCGGCGACCTCCGCGGAAAAGGCCCGCGCCGCGTACGATGCGGGCATCCCCCGCGCGCTGGTGACGAAGGCCGGCCCGCCGCGGACCGTGCGCATCCTGCCGCGCGGCAACTGGCTCGACGCCACCGGCCCGGTGATGGCCCCGAACACGCCCGGCTTCCTGCCGCCGATGTCGCGCGGCGACACGAAGGCCCGGCCGACGCGGCTCGACCTCGCCCGCTGGACTGTGGCGGCGGACAACCCGCTGACGGCCCGCGTGTTCGTGAACCGCGTCTGGCGGCTATTCTTCGGCGCCGGCATCGCGCGCTCCCTCGAAGAGTCCGGGGCACAGGGCGAGCTGCCGACGCACCCCGAACTCCTCGATTGGCTCGCGGTCGAATTCCAGAGCGACTGGGACGTGAAGCGACTCGTCCGCCTCATCGTCACGTCGGAGACGTACCGGCAGTCGTCGGTCGAGACGCCCGCGCTGCGCGAGCGCGACCCGTTCAACCGGCTGCTGGCGCGGCAGGGCCGGTGGCGGCTCGAAGCCGAGTTCGTGCGCGACGGAGCCCTCGCGGCGAGCGGCCTGCTGAACCGCCAGATCGGCGGCAAGAGCGTGTTCCCGTACCAGCCGCCGGGCTACTGGGCTGCGCTGAACTTCCCCACCCGCGAGTGGCAGAAGGACACCGGCGAGAAGGTGTACCGCCGCGGCATGTACACGCACTGGCAGCGGTCGTTCCCGCACCCGGCGATGGTGGCGCTCGACGCCCCGAGCCGCGAGGAGTGTACCTGCGACCGGCCGCGGTCGAACATCCCGCAGCAGGCGCTGGTGCTGCTGAACGACCCCGAGTTCGTCGAAGCCGCCCGCGCCTTCGCCGCCCGCGCCCTCGCTGACGGCGGCGCGGACGACGGCGCAAAGTTGACGTGGGCGTTCACCACCGCGACGAGCCGGGCGCCGAAGCCGGAGGAGACAAAGATTCTGCACGAGCTGCTCACCCGTCAGCGGGCCGAGTACGCGGCGAACCCGGCGACCGCGGCGCGGCTGCTCGCGGTCGGCGACCGCCCGGCCCCGGCGGGCGTGAACCCCGCGGAGCTGGCGGCGTGGACGAACGTGTGTCGCGCCGTGCTGAACCTGCACGAATCGATCACGCGCCAATAGAGCCCCTGAAAGCCCGGGGACGGCCGTCCCCGGGCTTTGCGCTTCCTTCCACCTTGCGGGCCGACCATGAACCCGATTCACCTCCTGAAGCGCCGCACCTTCCTCGGCCAGACCGCCCGCGGCGTCGGCGGCGTGGCCCTCGCGTCGCTGTTCGCGCAGGACGCCGCCGCACAGCCGCGCGGCGTCGTCGCCCGGCCGCACGTGCCGCCGAAGGCGAAGCGCGTCATCTTCATGGTCATGGCCGGCGGCCCCAGCCACCTCGAGCTGTTCGACAACAAGCCGACGCTCGCCCGGATGCACGGCCAGCCGATGCCCGCGTCCGTGACCAACGGCCAGCCGATCGCGCAACTTCAAGGTGCCCAGCTCACCTGCTTCGGCCCGCAGTGGGGCTTCAAGAAGCACGGCCGCGGCGGCGTCGAGATGAACGAGCTGTTCACCCACCTGCCGCGCGTCGCCGACGACCTGTGCGTCGTCCGGTCGCTGCGGACGGAGGCGATCAACCACGACCCGGCGCACACGTTCATGAACACCGGGTCGAGCGTGTCCGGCCGGCCGAGCATGGGGAGCTGGCTCACCTACGGCCTCGGCGCCGAGGCCGAAGACCTGCCGGGGTTCGTCGTCCTCACGTCGAACGGTCGCGGCGGGCAGAACCAGCCGATCGCCGCCCGCCAGTGGGGGCCGGGCTTCCTCCCCGGCCGGTTTCAGGGTGTGCAGCTCCGCGGCCAGGGCGACCCGATTCTGTACCTCACCAACCCGCCCGGCGTCGCCCCCGGCCAGCAGCGCGACGTGATCGACGCCGTGTCGCGCCTGAACCAGCTCCACGGCACCGCGGTGGACGACCCCGAGGTCGCCACCCGCATCGCGCAGTACGAACTCGCGTTCCGGATGCAGACCAGCGTGCCGGCGCTGATGGACCTGTCGAACGAGCCGCGGAACGTGATGGAGAGTTACGGCACGAAAGGGGGCGACGGGTCGTTCGCGGCGAACTGCCTCCTCGCCCGCCGGCTCGCCCAGCGCGGCGTCCGCTTCATCCAGTTGTACCACCGCGACTGGGACCATCACGGCGGCGTGAAGGACGGCATCAGGCTGAAGATCGAGGAGGTGGACCGACCGTTCGCAGCGCTCGTGCAAGACCTGAAGCGGCTCGGCATGTTCGACGACACGCTGATCGTGTTCACCGGCGAATTCGGCCGCACGCCAATGTCACAGGGCGGCAACGGCCGCGACCACCACATGAAGGGCTTCTCGGCGGTGCTCGCCGGCGGCGGCATCAAGGGCGGCGTCACGCACGGCGCGACCGACGACTTCGGCTACCACGCGGCCGAGAACGTGGTCGAGGTGTTCGACTTGCACGCCACCATGTTGCACCTCCTCGGCATCGACCACGAGCGGCTCACGTTCCGCTTCCAGGGTCGCGACTACCGGCTCACCGACGTTCACGGGAAGGTCGTCAAAGAGATTCTCGCCTGAACGGACGGGCCGGTGTAAACCGCACCCGCGCCCCCGGTATCCGCACCAGCCCTCCTCCGGTTCCCGCGGACCTCATGACTCGATTCCCCCTCCGCCCCGCCGCCGCGTTCGCCCTCGGAATGCTCGTCGCGGTCGGGTGCGCCAAGCCGCCGCCGCCGCTGGTGAAGGCCGCGGCCCCGGACGTGATCGTGGCACTCCCGGTCGTAAAGGGCGTCACCGACTTCGAGGACTTCACCGGCCGCACCGAGGCGTACAAGGTCGTGGACGTGAAGCCGCAGCTGACGGCGCTGCTGGACCGCGTGCACTTCAAGGACGGGGCGTACGTGCCGGAGGGCACCCCGCTGTTCGAGCTGGACGCCCGCTTCACCAAGGCCCAGGCCGA
>DASPHQ010000213.1:0-2226 GCA_035629595.1 Urbifossiella sp.
CCAAGGGGAGCAACGCCGGGCTTCTGACCCCGCCCAAGGACTCCGCCCTCAAGGAGTACATCACCAACCTGAAGCTGGAGACCGCCGCCATCGGCCTGAACGAGCGCGCCCTGTTCGTCGCCCGCGCCGAGATCGAGGCCACCGCAAAGGCCAAGGCCGACTTCAACGACAAGCTCCGCGCCAGCAAGGACCTCCTCCCCGAGGAGCGGGCCAACGTCGAGACACTCGCCGGCTCCTACTACGACCTGAAGAAGGCCCAGGAGGAGAATGCCCGCATGGCCAAGCGGATGCAGGAGGCCCTGTCCGACAGCCTCGCCGAGATCGCCGTCAACTTCGAGAGCCTGGAGGACACCGCCACCAGCGCCATCCAGGCCATCGCCAAGGAGATCATCAAGGCGAAGATCACCGGCCCGCTCGCCAAGGGCATCGTCGACGCCATGCCGTCTTTCAGCTTCGGCGGGATCGGCAAGCTCCTCGGCTTCGCGGACGGCGGCAACCCCCCGGTCGGTGTGCCCTCGATCGTCGGCGAGCGCGGCCCGGAAATCTTCGTCCCGAACACCGCCGGCACCGTCATCCCGAACAACAAGCTCGGCGGCCAGACCGTCGTCGTGCAGCAGACCATCAATCTCTCCCCCGGCCTCGCCGAGACCGTCAACGCCGCTATCATGAACGCCGCACCCCACATCGCGGGCGCGGCCAAGGCCGCCGTGTTCGACGAGATGCAGCGCGGCGGCACCGGGTCGCGGATCACCGGCCTCCGCTCGTGACCGCGATCGACCTCCCCACCCTCACCGGCTTCACCACCTCCCGGTTCGGGCTGGAGACCAACACCCAGACGTTCACCAGCCCGCTGACCAAGGCGACCCAGCGCATGGTGCTCGGCGGCGCGCGGTGGACGTGGACGTTCTCCCTCCCCGCCATGAAGCGGGACAAGGCCGCCGTGTGGAAGGCATTCATCGACCAGCTCGAGGGACAGGGGAACAAGTTCAACGCCTTCGACCCGGACTGCACGACCCCACGTGGAACCGCCACCGGCACGCCGCTCGTCAAGAACGACTCGCAGACCGGCAGTTCGCTCACCACCGACGGGTGGACGGCGGGAATCACCGCCCTGAAGGCCGGGGACTACTTCTCGGTGAATGGAGAACTGAAGCGGATGACGGCCGACGCCGTCGCGGACGGCTCGGGCAACGCCACCCTGACCTTCAAGCCCGCGCTGCGGAACAGCCCGGCGGACAACGCCCCGCTGACCGTCCAGAGGCCGACCTGCACCATGATCCTCGCCGACGACATGCAGGGGATGTGGGAGTGCAACGCCCAGGGCGTGTACCAGCCGAAGACGTTCACCGCGTTCGAAGTGTTCACTTGAGGTGCTGCGGGCCGGGCTTGATTCCGGCTTGTGAGTGTCTGCCGTCCCGTTTCGGGCGCTCACCTCTCGGTGATCCATTTCTGGCGGTCCCCATCGGCTTTCGCCGCAGGATGGTCCCTTGCCGTTGCTCACTACAGTTGGGCTGTCGCGTGTCCAATCCACGCCGCCGCAGCCCCTCGACCATGCCACAACCCATAACCGTTAGCAACCAGCGATGACAGGCTCCCGCGACATCACCCCCGACACCCTTGCAGCAGCGACCGCCCCGACCATCTACCCCGTCCTGTTCGTCAAGATGGAGTTCGACGGCGGCGACGTCTGCCTCCACAGCCAGCTCGGCACCCTCAGCTTCGCCGGCGACACGTACACCGGCGTCGGCAAGCTCGGCGGCATCACCCCGGCCGAGGAGGTCTCCGACCTGTCCAGCTCGCAGGTCAACCTGACCCTCTCCGGCCTCCCCCTCGACCTCGTCAGCATCCTGTTCAACGAGCAGTACCAGGGCCGCCGCGCCACCGTCTTCCTCGGCTACCTCGACCCCGAGACCAACGTGCTGGTGGACACCCCAACCATCCTCTACCGCGGCCTCCTCGACACCGCCGACTTCAGCAAGGGCAAGACGTTCGCCACCACCGTGTCCGTCGGCAGTCGGTTCGCCGCCTGGGGTAAGCCCCAGCCCCGGCGCTACAACAACGCCGACCAGCAGGCCCGGTACCCCGGCGACACCGGCCTCCAGTACATCGACAAGGCCACCTACAAGACCGTCATCTGGGGCGCGGCCAGATGAGGCCGCCGGGCTGGGAGTCCCTCCTCGCCGCCCACCTCGCCGCCGCCCGCACCCGCCCGTTCGCGTGGGGCGA
>DASPHQ010000214.1:0-10106 GCA_035629595.1 Urbifossiella sp.
CGGCTTCCTCGCGGCTCTGTGCGTCCTACGCGGCTGGCGGGGGAGGAGCTTCGTGTGGTGGGTTTCGGCGGTCGTGTGTGTCGGACTTGCCGCGGGGGTGTGTTGGAGCCGCGTCTACCTCGGCGTGCACTGGCCGACGGACGTGATCGCCGGTGCGGTCGCAGCATCCGCTTGGGTGGCGGCGTGCCTCGTGGCTCGTCAGTACGCGATGGCACGAACTAGCCGCGTGCGAATCGGCGGGTCTAACCCCGCCGAGCCGCACACGGCTCCCCAGACGCGATGATCCTGACAACCCCTTCGTTCACCAGTTCGTGCAGCCGCCCCACAGCAGGGCGATGATGATGATTGGCAGCGGCAGCCCGAGCAGCCACGCGGCCAGGCCGTACTTGATCTTCCCGTCGCGGGCGTCGTCGTGCGGCGTCATATCTGGACCTCGACATTCGAGGGTGTTGGTGCGTCCCGCGAACCTGTCGCGGGTCAGGTGCGGATACCGAATGCTAAGGGCGTGCCGAACCGGTCGCGCGGGCGCCGCGCGGCCGGAATCGGCGCCGGGTGGCCGTTTCGGCATACTCCCGACGTGGTTCCGGCCGTACCTTCAATATCACCCCCCGCCCGCCCCTCGGACGAGCCGCCGATGTCGTTCTGGGAAGCCGCCACCTCCCTCCCGACGGTCGCGCTGCTGTGCCTGTGCGTCGCCCTGCTCGTCGCCTTCGGGTTCGAGTTCATCAACGGCTTCCACGACACCGCCAACGCCGTCACCACCGTCATCTACACCCGCACCCTGAGCCCGACGCCGGCCGTGCTCTACTCGGGGGTGATGAACTTCCTCGGCGCGGCCATGACCGTCGTGGTCGGCACCGCCGCCGTCGCCTTCAGCATCGTCAACCTCCTCCCCGTGGACCTGCTCGCCGAGGCCAACTCGAACGCCGCGCTGGTGACCGTGCTGGCGCTGCTGCTGGCCGGCGTCGGCTGGAACCTGGGGACGTGGTACCTCGGACTCCCGGTGAGCAGCTCGCACACGCTGATCGGCTCGATCCTCGGCGTCGGCATCGCCAACGGCCTGTGGAACGGGTCCGGCGTCGGCGGGGTGAACTGGACGAAGGCGGGTGAAGTCGGTCTCGGGCTGCTGATCTCGCCGATGGTCGGCTTCCTTTGCGCCGGCGGGCTCCTGCTGGCGATGAAGCGGGTTTTCCGCGACCCGCGGCTGTACGCCCCGCCCGTGGACGGCGACAAACCGCCGCGCTGGATTCGCGGCGTGCTGATCGTGACGTGCGGCGGCGTCAGCTTCGCGCACGGGTCGAACGACGGCCAGAAGGGGATGGGGCTGCTGCTGCTCGTGCTGATCGGCTTCCTCCCCGCCTACTACGCGCTCGACACCAACTCCCCGGGCGAGGCGCGGGACGTGGCCGCGGCCGTGGTCGACATCCGGACCGAGTTCGGAAAGCGGGGCGTGCCGGTGCCGGCCGCCCTCGACCGCGACCTGACGTTTATCGGCGGCGCGCTCGACGGGAAGGACTCGTTCGACCAACTGACGACGGCCGCCGAGGACCGCTGGGCGGTGCGGCAGGCGATCTTCCGCAGCCGCCGGGCGCTCGGCTCCGCGGACGTGCCGCCGGACCTGCGCGCGGCGCTGGAGCCGCAGCGCAAGGCGCTCGCGGGGGCGATCGAGTTCGTGCCGCTGTGGGTGGTCATCGGCACGGCCGTGGCGCTCGGCGTGGGGACTTGCGTGGGGTACAAGCGGATCGTGATCACGGTGGCCGAGCGGATCGGCAAGGCGCACCTGACCTACGCCCAGGGCGCCGCCGCCGAGGGCGTGGCGGCGGTGACGATCCTGATGGCGGACGTGATGAAGCTGCCCGTGAGCACGACGCAGGTGCTCAGCAGCGGCGTGGCCGGGACGATGGCCGCGAACCGGTCGGGCATCCAGGCGGCGACGGTGCGGCGCATCCTGATCGCGTGGCTCCTGACGCTCCCGGCGTGCATGGTGCTATCGGGGCTGCTGCTGGTCGTCGGCCGGGTGCTGGTCGGCTGACGGCAACCGGGAGGTTCGTCGTCACTTCAGCCACACGTCGGCGTAGTCCATATACGTCTTCCAGTCCGGCGGCGACATCGCGTGCGCCCCGGGGCGAATCCAGTAGCCCAGCCGCGACGGCAACAGCTGGTTCTGCACCGGCATCTGCTCCGCGAAGACGCCGTCAACGCCGTACAACTTGTACGCCGGGTTCGCGGCACGCAGCACCGCGAACTGGCCGGACGGGTTCGCCCACAGGTCCTCGGCCGCGTTCGTGAACAGCACCGGCCGTGGGGCGCACAGCGCCACGAGCCCGTTCTGGTCGAACGGCAGCTTCGACGGGTCGGCCCCGAACGCCTTGAAGTGCCCGTTGAACCAGTGTGGGAACGCCTTGTTGATCCGCTCCACCGGCTCCGCCTTCGAGTCGCTGTGGCGGCTCGGGCCGCTGCCGCCGCACCCGGCCTGGTTCGGAATCACCACCGCCAGCCGCGGGTCGAACGCCCCCGCCAGCAGCGCCGTCTTGCCGAGCCGCGAGTGCCCCACGACGGCGAGCCGCCGGGCGTCGATGCCGGTCGCGGTCATCAGGTAGTCCACGGCCCGGCTGACGCCCCACGCCCACCACATGATCGTCGCCGTGTCGGAGAGGTCGCCGGTGCCCGGAACCACGGCCCGAACGCCCTCCTTCACGTCCGGCCGGTCGGGCTGGATGTCGCCGCAGTAGAACGTCGCCACCGCGTAGCCCCGTCCCACGATGTCCGCGAGCGGCCAGCTGTCGGCTTGCTTCCCGCGGCCGGCGGCGGTCGCCCTATTCTTTTCGACGCCGGGGTAGCGGTCGGGCACCCACGCCGTCGGGATGCGGACGCGCGCGTCGGCCGTGAGTAGGTGGTTGCCGCCGAAGTTCGGGCCGACGAAGCAGCCGACCGGTGTGGACGCGTTCGGCCGGGCGATCAGCAGGTACACCTTCGGCCACTCCGGGCCGCCGACGGTCAGCTCGACCTCGGTCAGCGTCCCCTTGCCGTCGAACGCCTTGTCGTCGCTGAACAGCACCTTCGCCGTCACCGTCGCGGGGTCGGCGGGGCGGCGGCCGTACATGTAGTGCTCGAACAGCGCCTTCAACTCCGGGCGCCGCTTCGCCTCCCAGTCGGCCTTCGAGGTCACCCGCGTGCCGTCGAGCATGACGGTCGGGTCCGGCAGACCGGGGCGTGCGGGGAGCTGAGCCGGCGGCGGGAAGTCGGCGCGGACGGCGGGGAGGGTCACGACGAGGGCTCCGAGCGCGGCGAGGGAGAGGCGCATGGGGACGGTCCTGGAGAAAACGGAAAGCCCGGGGACGGCCGTCCCCGGGCTTTATGGTACGTGACGCGCGACGGGATCAGAGCGGCTTGCCGTACTTCGTCTCCGGCACGTCGTCGCTGCCGGGCTTGAACCAGTTGTCCTCGAACTCGATCCGCGTCCGCTTCTCCATCGCCATGTTCGCCGTCAGCGCCACGATGGCGTCGGCCATCGCCACCTCGCCGTGGCAGCGCGGCAGCTTGTCGGCGTGCTTGAGCCCGTGGCCGTCGGCCGCGGCCTCGTAGCTCACCCGGTCGGTGCCCCACTGGCGGATGCAGTACGCGAAGTGTTCCATCTCGGTGCGGTAGCCGCGGACCGCGGTGTCCCACTCGGGCGTCCCCGCCGGGCCGCGGGACAGCGTCGCGGTGCCGCCGCCGCCCCACGTGCTGCTCGCGTCCAGCGACGGCCGGCCGCCGCCGCCGGTCCCCACCGTGATGCGCATGTCCTTGCCGCCGCCCGGGTCGCCCTTCTTCGTCTTGTCCTTCTCGCGCCACAGGTAGACGCTCGCCTCCTTTTCCAGGAACATCGTCCCCTTCGAGCCCATCACCCATTCGCCGTAGCTCTCGTGCTCGTTGGTGTTCATCGACGAGTACGTCACCACCACGATGTCGTCGGGGTTGTTGCCGTGGTCGCGGCCCTTCGGGTGGGTGCGCCCGGGGAACTCGTAGGTGACGAACACCGAGTCCATGCTCTCGCGGTCGTTCCGGCCCGGCCCGTAGAACCACTTCCCGCCCACGCCCGTCACCGCGAGCGGCCGGGCGTGGCCGAGGATGATGGACGAGGCGTCGAGCTGGTGGCTGCCGAGCTCGGCCATCAGGCCGCCGCCGGCCGACTCCGAGATGCGCCACCGGATCAGCTCGGCCACGCTCTTGAAGCCGAACTTCTTCGGGTCGCCGAACGCGAGGGCGTCGAGTTTCTCCTTCGGGAGCGCCTCGGCGTCGCGCTTGGGTATCGGCTTGTACCAGCCGTCCACGTAATACGGGAAGTCGGAAGGCTTCTCGTCCGCGAACCCGGCCTTCTCGGCGGCGGTGAACGCGGCCGGCCACGAGTTGTTGCGGTGCCACAGGGCGCGGATGAACTTGATCTCGCCGAGCACGTCGGTGTTCAGCACCTCGAGCGCCTGCGCGTACAGCGTGCTGTAGTGCCGCTGGTGGCCGATCGACAGCACCTTCCCGTTCGCCGTCGCGGCGCGGATCATGTCCTTGCACCGGCCGATGGTACGGGCCATCAGCTTCTCGCACAGGACGTGCAGACCGGCCTCCAGGCACTTCTTCGTGATCGGGTCGTGGGTGTTCAGCGGGGTGGCGATGATGACCGCCTCCAGCCCGAGCCGCGACTTCGCCGCCAGCAGGTCGTCCACGCTCACGAAGCGCTCGATCTTCTTGGCGGTGTCGGCGCCGTAAATCTTGTCGAGCCCCTTGCGCGGACCCTGCGGCTCGCCCTTATAGATGCGGTCCAGGTTCGTCGGGCGGATGTCGCACACGCCGACGATCTCGTTGAACTCCGGGTTGTGCTCGCCGACGAGGACGCCGCCCTCGTCGCCGCAGCCGATCAGCGCCGTCTTGACCGGCTTGCCGTGGAGCGACTGGTAGCCGAAGTACACGGCCGCGGACACCGGGACGACGGCCCCGGCGGCGAGGCCGGTGCGGAGCACGTCGCGGCGGGTCGGCGTGAACCAGCCGGTCTGCGGCGACCCGCCGACGACGGTGGTGCCGTTCATCCGCCCGGCCCGCGCCAGGTCGCCGACGGCCTGCTCGAAGTTGGCCTTGCCCGTGGCCTTCTGTTCGGGACCGAGATCGAGGGACATCGTGAACTCCGGGGGAGGGTGTGTCAGGGTCAGAAAGCCCGGGGACGGCCGGCCCCGGGTCGAGTGTGTTACGCGGTCGCGCTGTCGTCCCGCTGCGTGCGGCAGCACACGCGGCTGGGCAGTGCGTCGAGCCCGAGCCAGCGGCCGGTCGGGAAGGTGGCGATCGTCAGCAGGGCGACGGCCTCGATCACGTTCTTGTTGATGAACACCGGGTTCCCCTCGGTGTTCGGCGGCAGCGGGTACCACGGGAACGGCGGATGCGCCAGGTACGTCATCACCAGGAACCCGGCCGCCAGCACGCACGCGAGGCGCGTCAGCAGCCCGCCCATGAGGCACGCCCCGACGCCGACGAGGAACCACATCGTCACCACGTCCATCTTCTTCCCGAGGCTCTTGGCCGGCTGTTCGTCCTTTGACTCGTCGCCCAGCGCCTTCCGCAGGTCGGCGACGTAGTCGTCGGCGTCCTTCGCCAGCGACGTTTCCGCGGCGATGATTTCCGTGCGAATCTCGGCGATGCGCTTCGACTCGATGCCGTTCCCTTGCCCCAGGTCGGCGGTCAGTTTTGACTCCTCGTCGCGGAGCATGCCGCGGAGGCGGTCGATGTGGGCCAGCCGCTCGGGGGCGCTCTGCGGGGCGGCGCCGGTGATGAATTTTACCGTCACGTCGCGCCGCTCGGCGCCGTGGACCCACGCCGCGTAGGCGGCCTTCGCGCCGAGCACCCGCTTCGGCGCCTCGGCCCCGGCGTTCGCGGCCAGCGTGTCGGCCGCCTCGCGGGCCTTCGCCGCCTTCTTCTTCACCGCCGCCAGCTCGTCGTCGGCCTGCTTCCCCTGCAGGCCGAACTGTTTGATCTCCGCCCTGGCGTCGGCCTCGCCCTTCTTCTCGGCGGCGTCCACGGCCTTCTTGTCCGCCGCGGCCTCGGCCTTAATCGCCGCCACGACCTTCTCGATCGGCACGTCGCCGAGTTTGGTCGCGACCGACGCCGGACACGCCTCGGCCTGCTGCTCGATCGAGAGGGCGTCGAACGCCGTCGGGCTGATTTCCTTCGTCGGCCGGACGCGGTCGGCGAACACGACACCGGGGTCGGTGAACTGCTTCCGCATCTGCTCGCCGAGCGGCCCGGGGGCGACCTTGAAGTACGGCTCGCTGCTGAACACACGGACCGTCTCGCTCGGCCCGTGGTAGACGGAGTGAACCTTGTGGAGCCCCTCGAACAGGAAGTGCCAGCCGATCGACAGTCGCAGGGCGAGGAGGAAGAAGACGCGCGGCGACCAGCGGTTCTGGCCGGTGGCGACGATCAGCGCCAGGACGGTGCCGGCGAGGCCGGCGTACATCAGGGCGGGGAGGTACTGGGTCGGCATCGGACGCGGCTCGCTTACGCGGGGTCGGGCGGGGCGTACTCGTCGGGGGCGAGGTTGAACACCAGCGGCGCGTCCGCGTCGTCCGCGAGGACGACCGCCCCGAGGTGCGGGCGGGTGCGCGTGAGGCGGTCGGCGAGGGCGGGGCCGGCGACGAACGCCGCGGTGGACATCGCGTCGGCCTCCACGGCGGTCGGGGCGGTGGCGCTGGCGGACGCGACGCCCTCTGCCGGCCGGCCCGTGCGCGGGTCGAGCACGTGCCCGTATTTCCGCCCATTGTACTCGAAAAACTGGAACGTGGCTGCCGACGTTCCGAGCCCCCGGTCGTTCAGATAGACCGTACCCACCGACTGATTCGCCGTCGGGTGCCGCAGTCGGATGGGCCAGCCGCGGGGGTCGTCGGGCGGGGTGCCGATCGCCAGCACGCTGCTACCGCCGCCGTGGAGAAGGGCCGAACGCACGCCCCAATCGCGCCGTAGCAGTGCCGCGGCGCGGTCGAGGGCGTACCCCTTGCCGACGGCCCCCAGGTTGATCTCCAAACCGGCGGCGCGGAACCTCACGGCGTTTTCGTTTAGGACGACGTGTCGCATGCCGGTGCGGCTCATGGCGTCGGCCTGTTCGCGGGCCGTCGGGATGCGGCCCTCGCGGCGGTAGAAGCCCCACGCCTTGATGAGCGCCCCCGTGGCGATGTCGAAGGCGCCGTCGGTTTCTCGCGTCCACCCGGCACAGCGGGCGAGCAGGTCGAACAGCTGCGGCTCGACGACCGCCGCGCCGGCCGCGTTCAGGTGACTGATTTCGCTGTGGTCCCGGTAAACGGTGAGCTGATCTTCCAGGTCGTCGATGAGGTCGAGTGCCGCCTCCGCGGCGGGGATGGCGTTGCGGGTGCCGTAGGGAAGCGCGACCTCGAAGGTCGTCGCCATCGCCCGCCGGGACACGCGGACGAGTGCGTAACCCACCGAGGGTGCGGGGTCGTCGTGGAACAGCAGTTCGAGCATCCACCCGACCGCGTATGGGGCTAGCGACACCCTATCGTATCGCCCTAAACCCTTGTGGTGAAGGACTACCCGTCAGAACCACGAGTCACGTCCTCGCCCGCGCGTCGTTCCAATATTGATTCCTCCAGTTGACTCAATGCTTCTGGGACGGGGTCCCCCCTTTCCCTGGAACCAATGATGTTCCCGACTGCGTTTGGGTGTTACTGTCACCACCCTTCGTCGGGAGGATCGGGCTCGATCCGCTCGGGCGGCCACAAGGAGTACATCAGGGCGAAGCCGAGGAGGGGGAACACCCCCGCCACCGCCAGCACTCCGTCGTACGACCCGGTACTGTCGATCACCCACCCCTGGATCGGGAACACGATCAGCGACAGCGTGAGGTGCGCCCCGGCCCCGAGGGTGCCGGTCACCTTCCCCTGGTGGGCAGCGGACAACTCCTGGCTCATGGCGAAGTACGTGGGGAACAGCCCGAGCGCCGCGAAGGCGTACACCAGGATGAGGCCCGTGAGGGCGACCCCGGTGGAGGCGTGCGGCACGGCCAGCGACACCACCACGAGCCCGGCGCAGGCGAAGTAGGCGAGCAGCCGGGCGTTGTGCCCGCGGATGCCGTACCGGCGCATCATCAGGAGCGTGAGCAGGCCGACCGTCCACGAGCCGACATCGGCCAGGAGGTAGTACAGCGTCGTGACGCCTGCCATGCTCTCCTTCGACAAACCGCGCGACTCGACGAGGTATTTGGGCAGCCACGCCCGGTAGCTGTGCCAGGTGATGTTTACCGTGATGACCATGCCGAGGAGCGCCCAGAAGCGGCGGTCGGAAAACACGCTGAGGTAGCTCCCTCCGGTCGCTTCGCTCGCCTGCCGGCCGCCGGCGCCGGCGAGCATCGACCGCGGCACCGTGGCGAACCACAGGATGACCCACAGCGCCCCGAGAAAGCCGATGAGGCGGAACGGCATCCGCCAGCTGTCGCCGATGCCGCCGGTCGATTCGTGCCAGGCCACGATGGCGACCACCAGCCCCGGGGTGAGGACCGCGCCGACGGCGGTGCCGCTCTGGAACAGTGAATTGCCGAACGAGCGCTCGTCCGGCCGCAGCACCGCCTTAGTGGTGCGGATGCCGCACGGCCAGTTCGCCGCCTCGAACAGACCGAGCCCAACACGGCACAGGAACAGCCACAGGAAGCCGTTGGCGTAGCCGGTCAGCACCCCGGCCGCGGACCACCCGACGACCGCCGCGGGGTACACCCAGCGGACGTTCACCCGGTCCACAACGAACCCCGACGCCACCGCCCCGACGGCGAACGCGAACGAGAAGCCGCTCTCCAGCCGGCTGTACTGGACGTTGTTGAGCGACAGCGCCTTCTGGATGTCCGGGGCCATCTGGTTGAGGGCCACCCGGTCCATATAGTTCAGGGTGGTCGCCAGGAAGAGGAGGCCGCACACCCACCACCGCCACGGCGAGGCGGGGTTGCGGGTCGGTTCCGATGACATGGGCGGCTCGCCGGCGGGGAGGGATTTCCCCCACACGATACCCGCCCTTCCGCCGCCCGGCCACAACCCGGACCCGCGATGACGACGGAGACGAAGACCCCGACGCGGGTACTGGTCGCGCTGGGGCTGGCGCTGCTGGCGCTGGTGTTGTCGCTGGTCGGGGCACTGCTGGCGGAAGGTCAGCTCGCCGGCAGCCCGCTGAACGCCGCCCGCAACCGGCCCGGGGCCGACTTCACCCACGCCTCCGCGAACGCCCGCATGGTTCTGGCGCTGGTGGCCTACGTCCTGCCGTTCGTGCTCGGCGTCGCGGCCGCTGTGCTCGGCGGGCGGACGGTGCGGACGCTCGACCACGACCCGGGCCACCGCCTCGGCCACCTGTTCGCGGTGTTCGCCGTGATGATCGGCTCGCTCGCCGCGGTCGTGTCAGCCTGCATGGCGTTCGGCGTCTACGGCTGGCCCCACGTCCCCGACTACTACACCACCTGACGCCGTACACCGCCGCAGCGCCTCCGCGGCGGTCAGCAGCTTCCCCTTCTCCGCGGCGTGCTTCCGCAGCCAGCTCGACACCAGCAGCACGCTATCGACAGCGCCCCCGGTCAGCACGTCCGGCGGCGGCGCGAGCGCGAACGTCGTGCGGATCAGCTCGGCGACGCGGGTGCGGCTGGGGTCGCAGGCGGGCGCCGTCGCCACGGCGCGGACCTGGCCGCGGTGAATGAGATACCAGCGCTCGCCGCCGTCCGGCCCGGCGAGCGGGTAGACGAACGAGTTCTTCGACCGCGCCCGCCGCAGTAGTGTCAGCCGGTTGTCGAGCCGCTCGAGCGCCTGGAGCCGGTCGCGGATCGACCCGGCGCGTTCGAACTCGAACGCGGCCGCGGCGGCGTCCATCATCTGCCGCAGGTGCTCTAGCAGCTTGCGATCGCGGCCGTCGAGGAACGCTTTCGCTCCCTTCACGGCGGCCGCGTAATCGGCCCGCGTGGCGGACCCGTTGCACGGCCCGAGGCAGTTACCGATCTCGAAGCGCAGGCAGCGCGCCCCGCGGTCGTCGGGGAACAGCGGCTGCTGGTCGGCGAATCCGAGCGGCACCGTTTCCGGGCAGTCGCGGAGCTTGAACCAGTCGTT
>DASPHQ010000215.1:0-2186 GCA_035629595.1 Urbifossiella sp.
AGAATCCCTTTCGCCCGCGCCCGCACCCCACAACGGTCCCGATGTCCCGCAAAGGCCGCCCCGAATCCGACTCCGCGCCGCTGCCGCCGCTGTACGCCATGACCCACGCCGGCGTCGAGCCGGTCGCGGCCGACGAGATCACCCGCGACCTCGGCGGCGAGGTGAAGAAGACCACGCGCGGCCTCGTCGTGTTCCGCGTCAAGGAGCTGACGCCCGACCTGCTGAAGCTCCGCACCACCGAGGACGTGTACCTCCTGGCGTGGGGCTCCGACAGCCTCGCCTTCACCGTCGACGACCTGAACCTGATCCGCACCTGGACGGCGAAGAAGCCGGACTGGCCGCGGCTGTTCAAGCTGCACCACTCGCTGCGGCCGAAGACGAAGGGTCGGCCGACGTTCAACCTGATCGTGCAGATGCAGGGCGAGCACGGCTACCGCCGCGTCGACGCCAAGGAGGCGTTCGCCGAGGGGCTGGCGAGTGTCATCCCCGCCGGCTGGCAGCGGACCGACGAGAACGCGTGGCTCGAGATCTGGCTGACGATCCGCGGCAAGGTCGCCACCTGCGGCGTGCGCCTGAGCGACCGCACGATGCGGCACCGCACGTACAAGCTGGATCACGTCCTCGCGTCGCTCCGGCCGAGTGCGGCGGCGGCGATGGTGCGGCTGGCCGGCGTCGGCCCCGGCATGACGGTGCTCGACCCGATGTGCGGCGGCGGCACGATCCTGGCGGAGGCGGTGGACCTGGCCCGCAGCCGGCGCGGCGACCCGATCCGCGTGGTCGGCGGCGACATCGACCCGAACGCGATGTTCGTGACGACGCAGAACCTGGCGCAGGTCGGCAAGGCGGACCTGTTCCGGTGGGACGCGACGGCGCTGCCGCTGGCGAGCGGGAGCGTGGACCGGGTGGTGTCGAACCCGCCGTTCGGCAAGCAGCTGGCGACGCCGGAGGAGATCGGGCCGCTGTACGTCGCGGCGGCGCGGGAGTGGGACCGGGTGCTGAAGCCGGGCGGCCGGGCCGTGCTGCTGGTGATGGAGTTCGACGCGCTGCAGCCGCCGCTGCGGTCGCGCCGGTGGGCGCTGACGCGGCAGCTGAAGGTGCGGCTGCTGGGGCAGCTGTGCGTCATGAGCGCGTGGGAGAAGCCGGACTGGGTGGGGGGTTAGCAGGAAAGCCCACCCCGTTGCACCGGGTGGGCTTCGTTCGGTAGGATGAAGCCGGACCGTTCGGTCCGCACGTCTCTGGAGCCGCCGATGCCCGTCACGTACACCTGCCCGCACTGCGAGGCGGCGATCAAGGCGCCAAACGCGGTCCCGGCCGGGCGGCGGGTCAAGTGCCCGAAGTGCGAGCAGGGGTTCGTCCCCGTCCCCGAGGCCGAGGCCGCCCCCAAGGCCGAGGGCGGCGCCGGCACGTTCAAGTTCGCCGACGACGGCGGCGCCAAGAAGAAGCCGAGCGCCGGCGGGTTCAACTTCAGCGCCGACCCGAAGAAGAAGCCGGCCGCCAAGCCCGCCGCCAAGCCGAAGGGGGACGACGGCCCCAAGCCGACGAGCTCGTACGCGCCGCCCAAGGCGAAGCCGACGGTGGACGAGGACGACGACGAGGACGCCGAGTCGATCAAGCGCGGGTACGGGGTGGCGCAGGAGACGGACGAGGAGAAGATGAAGGCCGAGCAGGCCAAGGTGAAGTACGGCGACGTACAGGACAAGTACAAGAAGAGCGCCAAGGGGCCGGCGGTGGGCCTGCTGGTGATGCCGGCGAACCTGATGACCGCGGCCGGGCTGATCGCCGCCGCCGCCGGGCTGGTGTTCTTCGTCATCGGCATGTGGCCGCTGGTGTTCAGCGACGCCCCGGTCGGCGACGAGGAATTCGACGAGGCCATCATGACGATGTTCATGGGGCTTCTGGTGTTCCTCTGGGGCGGCTTCATCTGCTTCGGCGCCAGCCACCTGTCGGAGCTCGGCAACTACACGTTCGCCATCGCCGGTGCGGTCCTCGCCGTCCCGCTGCTGGTCGGCATTTATGCCGTCATCATGCTGCAGGACCCGAAGGTGAAGGAGGGCTTCGCCGAGACCGAGGGCGGACCCGAGGACGAGGACGAGCTGGACAAGGATGACGACGACGAGGATGAGGACGACGAGGATGACGACGATTGAGGTCGTCGCACCGAAAGCCCGGGGACCGCCGTCCCCGGG
>DASPHQ010000216.1:0-2428 GCA_035629595.1 Urbifossiella sp.
TAGCCCTGGCCACGCAGGCTGCCTACCTCGTGTCCACACGGCCTAGCCACGCATCCTGGTCCTTGAACGCCCAACCCCAGGTGACGCTTTCTGTCCACATGCCGGCGGCGCGCTCCTCCTTCGACACGCCCTCGGGGTAGCCGGTCCCCTTCCACGTGCCGATGAGGCTGTTCAGCGGCTGCAAGCCCTCGCGCGGGCTCGGGTTCGGACGGACCGGCTCGGCGGCGACCGCGACCAGCACCGCAATCAGGACGGGCCAGATTCGCATGACGGGTTCCGGGCCGAGGGGTTGAGAGGCGCTCTTCTCGTTTCATACAGAACGACGCACGGAGGGAGAGATTTCAACGTGCGGGCAGGAAATGACAGGCCCATCAACGCGACAAACCCACCGGTGAGGTGGGTTTACGGCGCCCCGAGGGGCGGAATCGGCGGGTGCAACCGTGTTCTCCGTTAGCGGGCCTTGGGGACACGCGGGCTGCCGATGCGGGTGGCGGTGGGGACAGGCTCGGCGACGGGCAGCTGCTCCGCGATGCGGTTGTGGAGCTTCGAGGAGGTGTCCGACGCCGAGGCGACGATGGTCGGGCTGATGCCGTCGGCGTCGGCGCCCTGGCCGACGGCGTGGAGCACGTCCGCGGCCTGTTCCTGCTGGATCTTCTCGAAGATTTCCTGGCGGTCGACGCGGACGTTGTCCGGCGCCTCGATGCCGATCTTGACGCGGCCGGGGCCGATGTTGACGACGGTGAGGCGGATGTTTCCGGCGATGACGATCTGTTCACCGGTACGACGGGTCAGCACGAGCATCGGATCCTCCCTGATGTTGCCGGTGCGGCGGGGTGGGCTGTCCGCAAACCGCGGGCCGCCAGTCCTTCGGCGCTCCGAACTGTCTGATTCTACGACGCAGCGGTGTCGAAAGTTTGACCGATTCCGAAGATTCTGTCAAGTTCCGGCCGCCCTCTTCTCCATGTGCAATCAGCATGCCGTGTACCGATTCTACAACTGACTCACGTTCGTTGCGTCCCAATGTCATTCTCTGATGGTACGTCGGTTGCGTTGCATCACGATGCTGCGGGTCCGCCGGCCGACTGGGGTATCTCCTTCGGGGCGGCGTCGATACCATTCCTTCGCCCAATTACGCTCCCGGACGACTGTTGTGATGACGTTATCTCACCCGCCCGCGCTGGCCGACGCCGGCGGGCTCGTGCTCGCGCCGCCGGTCCATCTGGCGCCGCTCCGCGTGCTCTGCGTGGACGACAACCAGGATGCCGCCGACTCGCTCGGGGCGCTGCTGCGGCTGGTCGGTTTCGACGCACGCGTGTGCCACGATGCGGCGACCGCTCTGAGCGTCGCTGGCGACTTCGCACCGGAGGCTTGCGTCCTGGATGTCACGATGCCGGGCATGGACGGCTGCGAACTCGCGGCGTTGTTCCGCGCCCGCGCCGGCGGGGCGGCCCTGTTCCTGGTCGCGGTGACCGCGCTCGGCGACGCCGAGGCACTCGCCCGCACCGAGGTCGCCGGGTTCGACCTTCATCTGGTGAAGCCGGTCGCACCGCAGCGGCTGATCGACGCCCTGTTCGCGTTCGAGCGCCGCCACCGGGCCGAAGCCCACTCGTATGTCAGGCTCCGGCCGGACTGACCCCCCAACCGGCCACGGCTTCCAACTCGCGCGCCAGCCCCGCGACCAGATCGACGGCCCCGCCCGGCAGCACCTCCCACGTGTACGTCTCGACTTCGACGTGGGGCGCCTCCGGCAGCCGCGCCACGGCCGCGAGCGCGTCGCGCACGGCCGGCTTCGTCGTGCCGAGTGGGCCGAGCCGGTCGGCGTCGATCGGAACGTGGAAGTGAATTCGCCAGCGGTCGGCGTCGCGGAACGCATCGGGCGGGTGGTCACACAGATCGGCGGTGAGGTCGGCGGCGGACGCGACGACGCCGCCGCGGCCGGCGGCGAACACCTGGTGCAGGTAGCGCGGCTCGGCGTAGGTGCGCAGCGCCGCCCGGCCGGCGACATTCTTCCCCGGGTTCTCCAGTTCGATGGCGCAGCTGACCTGCACCTTGTTCACGCGGACGCCGGCGCCGGCGAGCGCGGCCACCGCCGCCCCCGCGTCCTCGAACTCGACCGCCTGATGGCACACGTCGTAGCACACCCCGACGTGGTCGCGCACGACCTCTTCCGCAGACCCCGCCGCGGCCCACAGCGCCTCAAAGAAGGCGACCGTCTCGGCGGTCGTTTCCAGGAGGCAGAACGGCTCCGGCTCGATCGCCAGGCGCACCATCCGGCCGGTGCGCTCGCGCAGGTCACGGAGTTCTCGTGCGAGGGCAACGAGGCCGCGGGCGCAGGCCGCGGTGAAGTCCGGCGGGTGGTCGAACCCTTTGAAACCGAGCGGCAGCGTGGAAATGCTGCCGTCGGCGTCGGGCGGCAGGAGCGCGGCGA
>DASPHQ010000217.1:0-5708 GCA_035629595.1 Urbifossiella sp.
GGTCGGAGCCTCCGCCCGGCTCGCGACCGGGCAGGACACCCCCCGGCCGCTGTTCGACATCTCGATCGCCCAGTGGTCGCACAACCGGGCGTTCTTCGGCCGGCCCGGCGTCGAGAAGAAGGACCCGCTGAAGTTCGCCGAGATCGCCAAGAACGACTACCAGATCGCGGCCGTCGAGTACGTCAATCAGTTCTACCGCGAGAAGAAGGCCGACCAGGCGTACCTCCGCGACCTGAAGAAGGTGGCCGACGACAACGGCGTCCGCAGCGTCCTCATCATGTGCGACGGCGAGGGGAACCTCGGAAACCCCGACGAGAAGGCCCGCATCACCGCCGTGGACAACCACAAGCGGTGGGTCGAGTGGGCGAAGTTCCTCGGCTGTCACAGCATCCGGGTGAACGCGGCGAGTAACTGGAACCTCGGCTTCGAGGAGACGCAGAAGCTGGCCGCCGACGGCCTCCGCCGGCTGACCGAGTTCGCGACGACGCACGAGATCAACGTGATCGTGGAGAACCACGGCGGGCTGTCGAGCCACGGCGGCTGGCTGGCCGGCGTGATGCGGCTGGTGAACCTGCCGCGCTGCGGGACGCTGCCGGACTTCGGCAACTTCAACGTCGGCAAGGTGGTCGGGTACGACATGACGAGCTACGACCGCTACCGCGGCGTGGACGAGCTGATGCCGTTCGCCAAGGGGGTGAGCGCGAAGTCGCACGACTTCAACGCCGAGGGGAACGAGACGGCGACGGACTACCGGCGGATGCTCGACATCGTGGTGAACAAGCACCGGTTCCGCGGGTTCATCGGCATCGAGTACGAGGGCGGCCGGCTGAGCGAGGCCGACGGCATCCGCGCGACGAAGCGGCTGCTGGAGACGGTGCGGACGGAGTTGGCCGCGAAGAAGTAAACACCCAGGCGAGCCGAGCACCGTGAGGCGGCGGGTGCTCGGGAGTTCGGCTCGGGTTGGTAGCCGCGGGCTTCAGCCCGCGCGAGCGATGACAGTGGGCAGGGGGTGACGCATATCGGACACCGCCGACGCAGCGCGGGCTGAAGCCCGCGGCTACCAACCGAAGCCCCGAGCCGGAGCCCTGGACATGCCCATCTACGTGTACGAGGAAGTCCTCCCCGACGGCAGCGGCGGCGAGCCGTTCGAGGTGATCCAGCCGATGAGCGCCGCCGCGCTCACGACGCACCCCGACACCGGCAAGCCGGTCCGCCGGGTGCTCAGCGCCCCGAACGCGCCGCGCGCCTGGACCGACTCCCAGGCCAAGACCGCCACGTCGGACAAGAACCTGGCGTCGAAGGGGTTCACGAAGTACGTCAAGAGCGGCGACGGCACGTACGAGAAGACCGCCGGCGACGGCCCGAAGCACATCAAGCCCAAGTAACACCGAGGTTCCGCACATGGCCGCGTCCGCCCCGCCCGTTTCGCACCGGCAGCTGTACATCGCCGGCGAGTGGGTCAACTCGTCGTCCGGGAAGACGCTCGCGGTCGAGAACCCGGCGACCGAGGAGACGGTCGCCGAGGTCGCGTTCGGCACCCGCGACGACTGCAAGCGGGCCATCGCCGCCGCGTCCGCGGCGCTGCCGGCGTGGTCGAAGCTAACGCCCTACGACCGCGCCAAGGTGCTGAAGAAGACGGCCGAACTGATGCGCGAGCGCGCCGACGCCCTGGCCCGCACGATGACGATGGAGCAGGGGAAGCCGCTGGCCGAGGCGAAGGGCGAGGTGATGCACTCGGCGGACACCTTCGAGTGGTTCGCAGAAGAAGGCAAGCGCGCCTACGGGCAGGTCATCCCGCCGTCGAACGCGGCCAAGCGGCACCTGACGATCAAGCACCCGGTCGGCGTCGTCGGGGCGATCGGGCCGTGGAACTTCCCGATCACGCTGCAGGCGCGCAAGATCGCCCCCGCGCTCGCCGCGGGTTGTACCATCGTGTGCAAGCCGGCGAGCCAGACGCCGCTGTGCCTGATCGGCGTGTTCGAGTGCCTCATCGACGCCGGCTGCCCCGCGGGCGTGGCGAACCTCGTGATCGGCCCGGCGGGCGACATCGCGGACGAGTTCATGTCGAACCCGGCGGTGCGGAAGATCAGCTTCACCGGCAGCACGGCGGTGGGCAAGCAGCTGATGCGGCAGGCGGCCGACCAGGTGAAGCGGCTGAGCCTGGAGCTCGGCGGCCACGCCCCGTTCATCGTCTTCCCGGACGCCGACCCCGAGGTGGTGGCGAAGGCCGCGGTGCTCGGCAAGTTCCGCAACAACGGCCAGGTGTGCATCAGCCCGAGCCGCTTCTTCGTCCACGAGAAGGTGGTCAAGCAGTTCACCGAGGTGGCGGTGGAGGAGGCGAAGAAGCTGAAGATGGGCAACGGGCTGGACGAGGGGGTGGTGGTCGGCCCGATGTTCGAGAAAAAGGCGATGGCGGGGACGCAGGCGCTGATCGACGACGCGACCGGCAAGGGGGCGAAGCTGCTGACCGGCGGCAAGCGCTCGGAGCGGTTCGAGAAGGGCTACTTCTTCGAGCCGACGGTGCTGAGCGGGCTGAGCGCCGACGCCCGTGTGCTGTCGGAGGAGCCGTTCGCGCCGGTAATGCCGGTACTGGACTTCTCGAAGATCGACGACGTGATCGCGGCGGCGAACAACACGCCGTACGGGCTGGCGGCGTACGTGTTCACGAACGACCTGTCGGTAGCGTGGCGGATGGCGGAGGGGCTGGAGGCGGGCATCATCGGCGTGAACGACGCGGTGCCGGCGACGCCGCAGTGCCCGTTCGGCGGGATGAAAGAATCGGGCATGGGCCGCGAACTCGCTCACGAGGGACTGGAAGCGTACCTGGAGACGAAGTACGTCTCCATCGGCCTTCGTGGGTAATCGGCTGGGGCGGAGCGGGGCGGCAGGGTAAACTCAACGTGGAGGTTCCCCATGCCGCTCCTCGACCACTTCCGGCCACCGCTGAGCGAGCGCCGTCACTGGCACTCGTTCCACAACGCCTGGGCATCGGTCATCTCGTTCCGCCTGAACGCGACGCTCCCTCCCGGCTACTTCGCCGAGGCGAACGTGCAGTTCGGGATCGAGATCGACGTGGCAACCCTTGAGGATGCCGGCGCGAGTCCGGTCACCATGGGCTGGACCCCGCCTCGGCCGCACGCCGAGCTTCCGCTCGAACTTGCGGGGCCGGTCGTCGAGATTCACGTCTTCGGTCGGTCCGGCGGGCCGACACTGGCCGGCGCCGTCGAGTTAGTCAGCCCGTCGAACAAGGACCGTCCGTCGAGCCGTGAGGCGTTCGTGTCGAAGTGCGCCGGATACGTCCGCGCCGGCGTCGGCCTGGTCGTCGTGGACGTGGTGACCGAGCGGCCCGCGGACCTCCACCGCGATCTGCTCCAGCGCGTGGGAGCCGGCGACCCGGGGCCGGGCGCAGAGCTGGGGGCGTTCGCCTACCGCGCCGTCGACCGGGACGGCACCCCCGGCCTCGACGTGTGGGCCGAGCCGGTTGCGCTCGGCGCGCCGCTACCGACGCTTCCGCTCTGGCTGCGCGGCGGGCTGTGCCTGCCGGTCGAACTCGAAGCGACGTACCAGCAGACGTGCGCCGAGTACCGCATCCACCCGGCGGCGTGAATCCGCATCCTACGGCCTGTTCGGGTGACGCCATGCGGCTCACGTCCACCGCGGCGGCGGTGCTGGTCCTCGCGGCCACGGCGACCGGGCAACCGCCCGCGCCGAACGCGGCGCTCCAGTACTGGCTGGCGCTCGACCACATGCCGCGCTACGACTACGCCGACGAGGCGGCGCGGAAGATCGAGGAGAACTGGCGGACGGTCCCGTTCACGCCCGAAATCGTGTCCTACCTCGAGAAGCGGCAGACGGCGCTGAAGTACCTGCACCGCGGGGCCGAAGTCCCGGCGTGCGTCTGGCCGTCGCAGGCGAACGCCGGGCGCGACGGGTTCAACGCGCTGACGCCGCAGGCGAACACGCGATCTCTCGCGCACGCCGCGCTGTTCCGCGCCCGCTACCGATTCGAGCACGGCCACCCGAAGGCGGCTCTCGACGACGTGTTCGCCACCATCCGCCTCGCCCGGCACGTCGGCAGCGGGGGCGTGCTCGGGCACACCCTGGAGCGACACTACGAGACGGCGGCCGTGCAGACCGTCGCCGCGTACGTCTGGGCGCTCGGCGACCCCGCGCACGGCCGCGACCTCCTACGCCGCTTCGACGCCCTCCCCCGACCGACCCGCGCGGCCGACGCGGTCCGAGCCGAACAGTCCGTGCTCGTCGAGAACCTGACCACGCGCGGGGCCGACTTCGAGAACGCGCCGGAGGTCGATCTCCTCGGCCGGGCGCCGGAGCGGCTCCGCGAGAACCGCACCGGCACGAACCTGTTCCACCTCGGCCTCCAGACCGAAGCCGCGTCCGTCCGCCGGTTCGTCGCGGTCGTCGAGCGGGAGGCGGGCCGCGCGGCCGCGAACGCCCGCCTCCCACTCGATCAAGTCGCCGCTGCCGAGGCCCGGCGCGAGGCGGATTACCTGAAGAACGTGACGGACGACGACCCGAACGTCCGCCGCACGGTCGGGGCACTGGTGACCATCATGCCGGTGTACGGGATGCGGCTGAGGGACGAGCGCGGGGACGCGGCACGGGCGATGCTGCGCGCGGCGGTCGAGGCGCGGCTGAGGGGCGACGACACGCCGACCGCGGACGACCCCCACGGCGCCGGCCCGTTCGCCCGGACCGCGACGCCGACAGGCTACCAACTCCGCACGGCCCTGAACGAGCGACTGGCCGAGGCCGAGAAGCGATACATCCGCTGCGACGGCCCGCTGACGCTCATCGTTCACACGTCCCGGCCGCGGTATTGATGGGCTACGTCACGCCGACGAGGATGTCGTACCCGGCGTGGGCCGCGACCGCGACGCCGAACCCGCGGCCGACGTACAGCGCCGTGAAGAACAGCCCCGCGATCACCCGGAACAGGAACACGTAGGCGTTCATCGGCTCGCCGTACGGGCCGACGTGGTGCGCCGCCGCGAACGCACCCGCCGCCGCGACCGCCGCCAGCGGCAGCGCGATCACCCGCGGCAGCAGCACCAGCCGCAGCATCAGCAGCAGCCCGCCGAACAGCCCGAGGCGGAACAGCGCTTCCTCGTAGATGCCGGCCCCGAGGTACGTCAGCACCCGGGCGGCGCGGTCGGGGGCGGCCGGCACGTCGAGACGGACGCCGAGTTTGTCGATGATCGGGCCGTAGTTCTGGCCGAACTGCCACAGCACCGCCGCGAACGCCGCCCCCTCGAACGCCATGCCGAACCACGTCCGCACCGGGTCGGCCGGGCGGTCGGCGGTTCGCCACAGGCTCCACACCAGCAGGATGCCGAGGACGAGCATCGGCGCCGCGTAGGCGTGGCCGACGCCGAACGTTTCGAGTTGCCAGCGGACCCAGGCGTCGGCCCCGTTGCGGAGGCGGTCGGCTCGGTCGCCGCCAAGCCACACCACGCCGCCCTCGTACGCCGCCACAAGCGGCACGAGGAACAGGAACGACGACCACGGGTGCCGCGTCGCCCGGAGGTAGTCCCGCATCGGTTACACGAGGTCGGGGTAGCGGGCGCCGAGGACGGTCCGGCGGCGGTCGGCCGGGAGCGTGCGGAGGATGCCGCCGCGGGCCGACGCGGATAAGTCTACGTGCTCCGGCCGCGGCAGGAGTTGCCCGTCGGCGTCGGCCAGCACGG
>DASPHQ010000218.1:0-3128 GCA_035629595.1 Urbifossiella sp.
CCACGGCCGAAGTGAGCGAACGACCCGATGCCCGATACGCGACTCTAGCTCACGCCCGCCGAACCGGCGCATCCGGCACCACCGGTATCGACTGGCCCCGGCCTGCGGGCGGGGTAGAGTACCCGCACGGCGGCAACTCTCTCCTCGGAGGCGGACCGATGGCACGGCAGACGCGGCGGGGCTTCTTGCGGTCCGGGCTGGCGGGTGGCGCGTTCCTCGGGCTCGGGGCCGGCACCTATCGCACCGCCCTCGGCCAGGACGCTCCGAGTGACCGGGTGCGCGTGGCGTGTGTCGGCGTCGGCGGGCAGGGGAAGGGGAACATGAACGCCATCCGGCGGAACGTCGTCGCCGTGTGCGACGTGGACCGCACGCACCTCGCCACCGCCATGGGCGACCTCGAGAAGAACAACGTTCGGGCCGACACCGCTGCCGACTACCGCCGCCTGCTCGACCGCCGCGACGTGGACGCCATTCTCGTTTCGACGCCCGACCACTGGCACGCGCTGCCGACGATCCACGCCTGCCAAGCCGGGAAGGACGTGTACTGCGAGAAGCCGCTGACGCTGTTCGTGGCGGAGGGCCGGGCCGTCGCCGACGCCGCGAAGAAGCACGCCCGCATCGTACAGACCGGGAGCCAGCAGCGCTCGAACCGCGGCTTCCGGCACGCCTGCGAACTGGTCCGCAACGGGGCACTGGGGACGATCCGCACGGTGAAGGTCGGGCTGCCCGGCCCGAACTTCCGCGGCCCGGCCGTGCCGGACGGCACGCCGCCGGTGGCGCTCGACTACCCGGCGTGGCTCGGGCCGGCGCCGGAGCGGCCGTTCAACGAGAAGCGCGTCCACTACCTGTTCCGCTTCTTCTGGGACTACTCGGGCGGCCAGCAGACGAACTTCGGCGCCCACGACCTGGACATCGCCCAGTGGGGTCTCGGCATGGACACCGCCGGGCCGCTGTCGGTGGAGGGGACGGCGACGTTCCACAAGGACGGCTGGTTCGAGACGCCGGAGAAGGCGAGCCTGACGTACACGTACCCGAACAACGTGACGCTGCAGTGCAGCCTCGGCGGCGGCTTCCCCGGCGGCGTCACGTTCGAGGGCGAGCGCGGCACCATCCACGTGAATCGGAGCGGGCTGACGGTGACGCTGAACGGCGCGCGCGTCGCTGACCCGTACGCGCTGCCGACCGGCGACGTGCGGCTGATGGTGAGCGCCAACCACCACCAGAACTGGCTGGAGTGCGTGCGGAGCCGGCGGGCGCCGATCTGCGACGCCGAGACCGGCCACCGCAGTGCGACGGTGTGTCACCTCGGGAACATCGCGCTGCGGACGCGGCGGAAGATCACGTGGGACGCGGCGAAGGAGCAGATCATCGGCGACGCCGAGGCGGCGGGGATGCTGTCGCGGCCGTACCGGGCGCCGTACCGGCTGGGTTGAATGCTCGGTAGCCGCGGGCTTCAGCCCGCGCCCACGATTGCGGAAGAAACGGGAGCGTCCCCCGGACTTCGCCACAGGTGGGCGCGGGCTGAAGCCCGCGGCTACCGACCTAAATCGCTTCGGGGCCGCGCTCACCGGTGCGGATCCGAACGGCGTCCTCCAGTGGCAGAATGAAAATCTTGCCGTCGCCGATGCGTCCTTCGGGTCCGGTGCGGGCGGCATCCATGATCGCGTTCACCGTCGGTTCGACGAAGTCCTCGTTGACCGCGATCTGCAGCTGCACCTTACGCAGCATGTTGACGGTGAGTTCGTGACCGCGGTAGACCTCGGTGTGCCCCTTCTGCCGGCCGAAGCCGAGTACGTCGACCATCGTCAGGCGGAACACTTCGACCTTGTTCAGCGCCTCCTTCACGGCGTCCAGCTTCTCCGGCTTGATGATGGCGAGGATCAGCTTCATGGTGCCTCCGCGGTCGTGGTCAGCCGGTGTGGAGTAACGATTCCCGCGGTCGTATCGACTACCGAAAACGCACCCTGAAAAACCGGTGCGACCGCGACGAGGTAGCGCTCGCCGGCTTCCAATCGTAGCGGTGTCGTGCCGTCCCACGGGACCACATCGCTCGCGGTTGTGGCGAACCAGCGGTGGTGGTGACCCACGAACGCGGACGCACCACGGAACGCGGCGAACGTCCGGGCCAACAGCTCCGGGGTTCGCGGCAGACCATCGTAGTGCCAGAGCGCCGCGATGTCGTCGGCGTCGATCCAGGGTTCGACGTGGGAGAAGTGGCAGCCACCGAGCTCGATGCGGGGACGGGCTTCGGCGAAGTACGCGAGCGCCTCACGCGAGTAGCGAGCTTGGACGTGTTCCTCGACGGCGCCACAAAGCCCGTGGTCGTGGTTCCCCCAGACCGATACGGCCCCGGCCTCGCGGAGGAGTACGACCACCTCGTCGGCCCGGTTGTGCGAGCCGAAGGCGTCCGTCGCGTCGCCCAGGTTCACGACGGCATCGACGCCCTCGCGGCGCAGCACGGCGAGGGCGCCGGCCAGTTCCTCGACCGCGTCGTGGATGTCGGTGACGACTCCGATCCGCATCGTGCTCAACGGGTGACGACCCGCTCCCCGTGGGTGGCGTACTCGGGGCCGACGGCGTAGTTGTCGAACGCCAGCGAGTACGCCGACTCGAACCACTGCCGCACGTGCGGTAGCACGCCTGTGTCGAAGGCCGGACGCGACACCACCGCCGGCCCGAACGGCACGGTCCGAAGCTCCCCCTGTTCGACGATCAGCTCGCCGGCCTTGAACACGTACCGCGGCAGCTCGAACATCGCCTTCAAGTCCGCCCCGGGGGTGTACACCGTCACGTCCGCGTCGGCGCCGACCCCGATGTGCCCCTTGTTCGTCAGTCCCAGAATCTTCGCCGGCCCGGCCCGGGTGACGATCGCGATCTCGGACAGCGTGTACTCCCGGTCGAGGTCCGGGAGCGAACACCGCTCGCGGACCTTCGGCGGCACGCGCTTCAGCACCTCGCGGCGGTAGTCGCGACTCATCAGCAGCGCACAAATTTCCGGGTACGCCAGGAACGACCCGCCGTTCGGGTGATCCGTGCTCATCGCCACCCGCCACGGGTCGTCGATCAGCAAGTACCATTCCAGGCCGATGGCCCATTGCAGCGAATGGACCAGGCTCTTGTTGCGGTAT
>DASPHQ010000219.1:0-3801 GCA_035629595.1 Urbifossiella sp.
TTCAACTCCAGCGACACGTACCCGGCGTAACCGATCTCGCGCAGCCGGCGGATGATCGGGTCCAGCCGGAAGTCGCCTTCGCCCGGTAGCACGCGGTCGGTGTCGGTCATCACCTCCCGGGGAACGCCGGCCACGTCGCAGACTTGCACGTGGGCCAGGTTCGCCGCGGAAAGCCGCTCCAGATCCTCGGGCTTGCTCGGCCCCTTGTAGTAGTGGAACACGTCGAGGCAGACGCCGACGTTCGGCTCGCCGCAGCCCTCGACCAGCGTGATCGCCGTGTCGAGGTTGTTCACGACGGCGTCGGCGCGGAACTCCAGGCCGAGCCGCATGCCGAACCCCGCCGCCCACCGCGCCGCTTCCGCGAGCCGCCCGAGCGCCCCGCCGAGGGCGTGGGCGTCCGACCGGGCGGCGGAGTCGGCGGCGACCAGCAGCGTCGGGATGCCGAAGCGCTGGCACAGGTCGAGACGCCGGCGGAAGTGGTCGCCGTGCGCGACCCGCGCGTCGCCGTGCGACGCGAGCAACCCGCCCTGGTAGGCCGCGGCTGCTAGGACGACGCCGTGGTCGGCCAGGAACTTCGCGGTGTCGTCGGCGGATACCACTTCGAGGTGCTTTTCCAGCTTGGTGAGCCACACCTCGGCGGCGGGAAGGCCGGCGGCGGCGAACGCGGCGAGGTCGTCGGCGACGGCCGCGGGGAGGGTGCAGGACTGGCTGACGCACGGCTTCATGCGGGCTGCCGGGGCTTCGGCTTGACATCCTTCGGCTTGAAGTCCTTCGCCTTGTTCGGCACCGGCGTGGGCTCGGGGCTGCTCTCGAACCAGCCGAAGATCCACGCCGCCAGCAGCAGCATGGCGCTGGTGTGGAGGCACAGCCCGAGGATGATGAGCATCCGGGTGCGCCCCTTCTGCTCGGGGGTGCGGGCCTTGTACACCGGCCCCTCGGCCGCGTGCGACGTGGTGAAGTGCATCCCGGCGTCGCCGGCGCCCCACTCGTCCGCCGGGGCCGGGTACGTGTCCACCGACTCGGGTACGGCCGCCGCCTCGGGGACCGGCGACGGGTGGACGGGCACCGCGGCCGGTGTCGCCGTCGCGCGACAGAACGGCGCCAGCGCCGCCTCCGCGTCCGCGGTGCGCGGGAATCGAGCCTCGGGCCGCTTCGCCATCAGCCGCTCCACCACCGCGACGAACGCCGGCGGCAGGTCCGGTCGCAGCGTGCCGAGCGGCACCGGGTCGGCGGTGCGGACCTTCACCAACAGCTCGTCGGCGTCCGACCCCGCGAACGGCGGCCGGCCGGTGAGGAGGTAGTACAGGCTCGCCCCCAGTCCGTACTGGTCGCCGCGGGCGTCGTGGGTCGCCCCGTCCACGCGCTCCGGCGGCAGGTATGGGAGCGCGTCCAGAGCGGGCGGCGACACTGCGGCCGCGGGGCGGAGCGGCACCAAACCCAGCTCGGCGACCTTTACCGCGGCGTTCGGGGCGGGGCGGCGCTTGGTGGACCCGTCGGCCGCGGTCTTGACAGTCATCGGGCCGGCGAGGAGGGTCGCGGGGCGAACGTCGCCGTGCCACAGGCCGCGGTCGTCCACGGTGGCCAGGGCCGACGCCGCCTGCCGGCCGAACTCCGCGGCCAGGAACGCCGGCATCGGGCCGATTTCCACCACCAGCTGCTCGAGCGTCGCGGCGTCGCCCGGCTCCTCGACCGCGGCGTAGAACTCGCCGCCGAACTCGCCGGCGTCGAGCGGCACCAGGAGGTTCGGGTGGTACGTCGGGAAGGTGCGGGCGCGCTGGGCGAGGTCTGCTGGCGTGTCGGTCGGTAGAAGCGCGTCGTCCCGGAACTTCCGCAGCACGAGGGGGGTGCGGAGCGACGGGTGGAGCGCCCGGTAGGCGGTGCCGCCGGGGCACGGGCCGATCTCGTCGAGTACGGGGTAGCCGGCGAAGCCGAGGTCGGTGCCGCGGCCGGAGCGGAGAGCGTCGGCCTGGAACCGGGTGAGCGCCCCGCGGGCCTCCAGGTACTCGCACAGGGCCGTGAGGTTTTGCTGCGGGATGTCCGGCTGGCGGATCAGGTGCTCGACCTGCTCCGGGATGAGGACGCGATTGGCCTTCGCCTCGTCGAGGAATCCGGCGATCGATTCGGAAGGCATCGGCGGGCTCGGTCGGGGGCGGCGGGTGAGGGGATTGTATCACCCCGCCCCCCTGAAAGCCCGGGGACGGCCGTCCCCGGGCTTCACCCGCGACCTCCAGTTGCCACCCGCCCGCGGTGCGGGTACAGTCCGCCGGCCGTACACGGGAGGGTGTCATGGTGAAGGCGGAGCCGCCGCGGGTGGCGGTGATCGGGGCCGGGCCGGTCGGCGTCGAGGCGGCGCTGGCCGCGAAGGCCGCCGGCTGCCGCGTCAGCGTCTACGACCGCGGCCAGGTCGGCGAGCACCTCGCCCGCTGGGGCCACGCCCGCATGTTCACCCCGTTCGGCATGAACACCACGCCGCTCGGCCTGCAAACCCTCCGCCACGAGCGCCGCGCCAAGGACGTGCCCGCGGACACCGACTTCCTGACCGGCCGGCAGTTCCGCGAGGCGTACCTCGTGCCGCTGTCCGAGTCCGAGGCGCTGCTGGAGTCGATGAACCCGCAGAACGCCGTGCTGGCGATCGGCCGCTCGGGGTCGGTGAAGAAGTCCGAACCGGACGACGGCCGGCGGCCGTTCCGGTTGCTCCTCCGCGGGGCGAACGGGGCCGAGCGGATCGACACGGCCGACGCCGTGCTCGACTGTACCGGCACGTTCAACACGCCGAACTGGCTCGGCGAGGGCAACCTCCCCGCGGTCGGCGAGCTGGCGGCGCGGGCGCACATCGGCCACAACCTCGAGGACGTACTCGGCGACCGCCGCCCGCACTACGCCGGCAAGAGCATCGCCGTGGTCGGCGACGGCTACACGGCCGCGGTGACGATCGTGCAACTGGCCGCGCTCGCCGAGGAGCACGCGGAGACGTGGGTGTTCTGGCTCACGAACGGCGCCCGCGGAGCTCCGTTGCCGCGCGTGCCGAACGACCCGCTGAAGGAGCGCGACCGCCTCGCGGTGAAGGCCAACTCGCTCGCCACCCGCTGCGACGCGAATCTCGAATTCCACCCGCAGACGCTGTTGGACGAGGTGGTGTGTCACGGCCCGGAGCAGGGTTTCCGCGTCGGCGGCCGCAGCGCCGGGAAGCCGATGACGTGGGAGGTCGAGCGGGTGATCGCGTGCGTCGGCTACCGGGCCGACCTGCGGCTGAGCACCGGGCTGAAGGTGGACGAGCCGTCTGGCCGGCCGGAGACGCGCGAGCCGGGGTACTACCTGCTCGGGGCCAAGAGCTTCGGCCGCGACTCGGGGTTCCTGCTGCGCGACGGGCACGAACAGGTGCGGCGCGTGGTAGGGATGCTGACGGGGCAGGTGAATTCACACGGCAGCCGGAGAGCCGCATAGCTGATGAGGTGAGCAAAGCCCACCGGCCGCGGCCGGTGGGCTTTCAGCCGGTGTCAGCGCACCCACCCCACACTCGTCACCATCACCCCGACGAAGAACACCACCACGATCAGGATGCCGACCGCGGACGACGTGAGCCACCGCCCCGCGGGGTTCTCCACCGGCGCCAGGTCGGCCACCGCGGGGCGGAGGTTGCGGATCACTTCCTCGAACAGCCGGTCGTCGTCGCCCAGCCAGCGGAGCGACACGCTCTTGCCGGCCGGGAACGGCTCGAGCTCGAACAGCGGCCCGGCGCCGGACCACAGGTTCCCCTTGCGGGTCACGCCCATTCCCAGGTGATCGAACACCTCCGCGACC
>DASPHQ010000220.1:0-12319 GCA_035629595.1 Urbifossiella sp.
CGGGTGGTGCGACTGGGTCACCATCCGGGCGCTGCAGCAGACCTACGAGCGGGCCGTCGTGGACGTCCGCCACGACGGCAACACGTTCACCGGCACCACGACGAACGTCCGCCGGCTCCGGCTCGACCCGGCCGACCCGAAGGCGCCGATCCGGGTGACGCTGGACGGGCAGGACCTGGCGCTCCCCCAGGGGTTCGTCCTGCCGCCGCCGTTCCACTACGAGTTCGAACGGACGGGCACGCGGTGGGCACTCGACTTCCCGCGCCCGGGGGTGGACGGGCGGCTGGAGAAGCGGGTGGACCTCCAGGGGCCGATCGACGACGCCTTCGCGTCGGCGTTCGAGGTCACGGCGCCGTCCGCGCCCGGGTGGCACGCGGCGACCGACCGGCACGCGAAGGCCGCCGACGCCGGGTTCGACAAGCTGTGGGACCGCTACTTCCGCGGGGCGCTCCCCCGGCCGGGGAAGGCCCGCCGCCCGGAGTGGTTCCAGGTGCCCCCGCACGAGGTGATGTTCGGCGACCCGGCGAGCAACCCGAAGATCGCCGCGGTGCTGCCGAAGCTGCCGATCACGTGGACGAAAGAGAAGCTGGTGATGAACGGCGCCGAGTACGACGCGGCGACGCACCTGCCGGTGCTGATCTACCCGCACCCGACGACGGGCAGCTACGTCGTCCTCAACAGCGGGCACACGTTCGGCGAGGCGGACCTGAAGGGGACGAACGCGCTGCTGTACCCGCGGCTCGGCGACTGGGCGGTGATCCGCCCGGCCCCGACGCCGCGCGACCCGGCCGCGTACGAGGTCGTCGCCGCGGGGCTGTTCGACGAGAACTGGCAGTTCCCGAAGAAGTGACCCCGGTTCCGCCGCTCGCGGCGTTGCATCGCCGCAAGCGGCGATTCACGGCCGCCGCGGCACCCCGTCGAGGTACACGACGCGCGTCAGCCGCGCCACGCCGCGGACGACGTGGAACACCGCCGCCTCGTCCGTCAGCCCGCGCCGCAGCGCCCGCCGCAGGGCGTCGGCGGTGCGGACGGTGTCGAACCCGACGTGGGTGACGACATCCCCCGGGCGCACGTCGTACCGGGCCAGCGGCGACCACGCCTCGACCGCCGCCACGGCCAGCCCGCCGTCGGCCGGCGCGGCGCGGAAGCCGAACTCCGCGGGCGTCACGAAGCGGATGCCGAACGGCGTCCCCTTCACCCCCCCGGCGGCGTCCAGCTTCGTCGCCGACTCCAGGTTCACCCGGCCACCAGCCCGGAACTCGCAGTCGATCCCGGGCAAGGCGTTCGGCAGGTCGATCGACCCCGCGGCGTACACCCGCGTGTGGTCCATCGCCTGCCGGCGTTCGCCCGTCGCGGTGACCGACCCGGTGGCGACCACCACCGTCCGCGACAGCACGGCCCGGCCCGTGAGCACCACGTCGCCGTCGGCCACCACCAGCGTCCGCAGGGCGCCGGCCAGCTCCACCGGCCCGTTCGCCAGGAGGACCGCCTGGTACAGCCCCGCCTCGGGCGGCGACCGGGCGAGCCGCACGCCGCCGTTCGCCCCCGCCACCAGCCCGGCGCGATCGAACCGCGAGGCGGTGGCGGCCGGTACGACCACCCGCCGCCCGGCGAACAGCAGCCCGTCCGCGGCCTCCTCGTCGCCCGGGGTGGGGGTGATCGGCAGCCGACCCGACGGCGGGCGAATGTCGGCCAGCGCCCGCGCCGGCGCGAACCCGACGCCGAAGTCCGCGGGCGGCCCGTCCGGCCAGGCGGCCTTGAGGATGTCGTGCTGCACCCCGAGGACGCGATCGACCACGTCCGCAACGTCCGCCTCCGGGCCGTCGGCGAGGACGTGGCCGAGCAGGTCGAGCCGCCGCTCCTTCGCCCAGTCCTTCACCCGGTCGCGGGTTCGCGCCCGGATGCGCGCCTCGATCGGCGCCAGCGCGGCGTCGAACGCCGCCCGGTGGGCATCAGTCGCTGCGGCGACGCGCTCGAAGCGCAGGAACGGAGCGTTCTTGTCGTCGGCCGCCAGCTCCGCGGCCGCGGCGGTGCGCACGGCCGGGTCGGCGTGCGCGAGCCGGGTCAGTTGCGCGCGCACCGGCCGCGGGGCTTCGAGCGACACCGCCTCCTACGCCGCGGCCGGGCGCGGCAGCGCGAACACGACGACGACGGCGAGCCGGCGGGCGGCGGTCACGGCGGCACCTCTCCCCAATCAGTAACCGGTTCGGGGCTTCGCCGCTTGCGGCGTTGCAGCGTCTACGCTGCAACGCCGCAAGCGGCGGAGCCTCATGGTCGGCGCGGCCCCCCGTCGAGGTACACGACGCGCGTCAGGCGCGCCCCGCCGCGGACGACGTGGAACACCGCCGCCTCGTCCATCATCGTGCGCCGCAGCGCCCGCCGGAGGGCGTCGGCGGTGCGGGTGGCGTCGAACCCGACGCGGGCGATCACGTCGCCGGGCCGCACGTCGTACCGGGCCAGCGGCGACCACGCCTCGACCGCCGCCACAGCCGGCCCGCCGTCCACTACTTCGACGCGGACGCCGAACTCGTCGAGGGTCACGAAGCGGATGCCGTACGGCAGCGCCGGCTGCTTCTCGGCCACCCGCGTCGTCTTGTCGAACCGGCACCCCGGCTGGACCACGAACGCGCCGCCGGCGTGGAACACGTTCACCCCCTCGTCGTTCAGCTGCGGCAGCTCGATCGACCCGCCGGCGCACATCAGGGAAGCGTGAACCGGGCACGATCGCGCGTCCGGCGCCCGGATCGACCCGCTCGCCACGATCAGGGAACCCTCGATACTGACGCCGAAGCCGGGGCCGCCGACTAGCTCCACGTCCCCGTCCGCCACGAGCATCAGCCCGATGGCGGTGGACACCTCCGCGCGCCCGTTCACCAGGGCGATGGTCGTGTCGCGGGTTTCCCAGCCGCGCGTCCGGCTGGGGAAGCGGAGCGGCCCGCGGGCGGCGATCAGCGACCCGGCCCAATCCTGCCCCGAGGCCGCGGGGCCGGACATCGGGAACCGCCGGCCGTCGAACGCCCACCCGTCGGACCACACGTCGGCCCCCGACCGCGCCAGCCGGAGGCGCACGACCGGGTCCGCCGGCCGGACCGCCGTCGGGTCGGGCCGTCGGACCGCCGCCGGGGCGGGCCACGCCTCGGCGAGGATCTCCCAGCGGACCCGCAGCAGGTGGGTCGCGGCGGCCGCCGCGTCGCCTTCGGGGCACAACGCGAAGTACTCCGCGAGCAGGTCGAGGCGCCGCTCCTTCGCCCAGTCCTTCACCCGGTCGCGGTGGCGCGCCCACCTCCGCGCCTCGATCGGCGCCAGCGCGGCGTCGAGCGCCGCCCGGTGGGCGTCGGTCGCCGCGGTGACGCGCTCGAACCGCAGGAACGGGGCGTTCTTGTCGTCCGCGCCGAGTGCCGCCGCGGCGTCCGCGCGCACGGCCGGGTCGGCGTGGGTCAGCCGGGTCAGGTGCGCGCGCACCGGCCGCGGGGCTTCGAGCGACACCGCCTCCTGCGCCGCGGCCGGCCACGGCAGCGCGAGTGCGGCGACGGCGAGCAGGCGGGCGGCGGTCATGGGGGCACCTCCGCGGGAAGGACGGGCGAACCGCCCTAAGATAACCCCGCGACCGTACGCGGGGGAAGGGGCGAGACGTGGACGACTACGTGATTCTCACCGTGACCGGCCGGCCGGGCGAGGCCGACGCGGCGTTCAAGGGCCGCCTCACCGCCTTCTGGACGCACGTCCTCCGCACCCGCCCCGACGACTACGAGGGCGTCTACGCCGAAGCCACCCGCTTCGGCCGCGCCGACGACGCGCCGAGCCGCCAATACTTCGTGTCGCCCGACGCCCTCGACGTGATCCTCGCCGAGCTCACCGAGACCGGCGTGGGGCACGAGCCGCCCGACCGCGACGACCTGTATTCGAAGTACGAGGCTGCTTCACCCGACTGGTTCCAGATCGACCACTGACCCGGTTTCGGACGCAAGTGCTGGCCGCGCAAGGGTTCCCGCCGGGCCGGGAGCCACGACGTTATTCCAACGGTGATTCTTCCAGACGACTCAATGCTTCTGGGACTGGGTCCCCCTCTCGCCTGGAACCAAGTGCCGCGGTCCGAACGACCGCCGCCCGCCGGCCGCATACACTGCCCCGACACCCCGGAGGGCCGCCTGTGCCGCGCCTGCTGTGCTTCCTCGCCGCGCTCGCGTGCGTCGCCGCCGACCGCCCGCACAACTGGCCCCACTGGCGCGGCCCCGACGCCACCGGCTTCGCCCCGCACGCCGACCCGCCCACCGAGTGGGGGCCGGACAAGAACCTCCGCTGGAAGGCGCCGCTCGTCGGTAGGGGCAGCGCCACGCCCATCATCTGGGGCGACCGCGTGTTCGTGCTGGCCGCGGAGAAGACCGACCGCAAGGCGACGCCCGCCGAGCTGCCGGTGCCCGACCCCGGGTTCGAGCACAAGACGCAACCGCCGACGCACTTCTACCGGTTCCGCGTCACCTGCTTCGACCGCGCCACCGGCCGCGTCCGCTGGGCGCATGTCGCCGCCGAGAAGGTGCCGCACGAGGGGCACCACGTCACGCACTCTTATGCCGCCGGCTCGCCCACGACCGACGGCGAACGGCTGTACGCCTCGTTCGGCAGCGCCGGCACCTTTTGCTACGACCTCGACGGCAAGCTGCTGTGGTCGCGCGACCTCGGCCGGCTCAACACCCGCTTCGCCTGGGGCGAGGCCGTCACGCCCGTGATTCACGGTGATTCGCTGGTCGTGAACCACGACCAGGAGGCGAGCGGGAAGCTGTACTGCCTCGACGCGAAGACCGGGGCCACGCGCTGGGCGGCGAGCCGTGAGGAGAAGACGACGTGGAGCACGCCGCTGGTGGCGGAGGTGGGCGGCCGCACGGTAGTGGTGGCGAACGGCACGTTCCGCGTCCGCGCCTACGACCTGGCGACCGGCGCCGAGCTGTGGGCCGGCGGCACGATGACGACGAACCCGATCCCGTCGCCGGTGCGGGTCGGCGACGCGGCGGTGGCGATGGCGGGCTACGGGAAGTCGGTGATCCTGTCGCTGCCGCTGGCGTCGCGCGGCGACCTGGGGGCGGAGCCGAAGGGGAACTGGCGCCGCGGCGCGGGTGCGCCGTACGTGCCGTCGCCGCTCGTGATGAACGGGAAGCTCTACTTCACGCAGGCGAACGACGCGCTCTTGAGCGTGCTGGACGCGAACACGGGGAAGGTGCTGCTCGACCGCGAGCGGGTGCCGGGGGCGCGGACGTTCTACGCCTCTCCGGTCGGCGCCGCGGGGCGCGTGTACCTCACCGACCGCACCGGCACGACGGTCGTGCTGAAGGAAGGCGCCGCGATGGAGGTGCTGGCGACGAACGCGCTGAACGACCCGATCGACGCCAGCCCGGCGGCGGTGGGCCGGGAGCTGTTCCTGCGCGGGGAGAAGTTCCTGTACTGCGTCGCGGGGCGCTAACGATGCCCGACGTGAACCCGTGGTGGCTCGGCGGCGCGGCCGCGGTCGTGCTGCTGGCGCTGGCGGCGCGGTGGCTGTGGCACTTCGGCCGGGCGGTGCAGGTGGCGCGGGCGCGCGAGCTGTTCCGCCTCCAGCACGAGCGGTTCGAGGAGCACGTGTTGAAGGCCGCCGCCGCGACCGGCAAGCCGCGCGGGCTGACGTGGGTGGCGTGCGCGATCACCGGCGACGCGGTGCTGGCGCGGGCCGCGGCCGGCGGCATCGTGGCGCTGGTGCCGGTGGAGGTGCGGTTCGAGCCGGAGGCGGGCTCCGACATGGAGGAGAACCCGATGGCGCGCGAGCCGCGGCCGGCGACGGCGGTGTTCACGTTCGCGCGCGGCAGCTGGCACACCGACGGGCGGGTGGTGTTCAACCTGGATCCGGCAAAGGCTGCCGCGACGTTCGGCGCGGCGGTGATCGAGTGACTCCTGACCCCGGACCCCCATGCCCGACGCCGCGCCCGACGACGACGCCCGCACCCTCCGCCGCCTGGGTTACGCCCAGGAGCTCGCCCGCTGCCTCGGCGGGTTCTCGAACTTCGCCATCTCGCTGTCGATCATCTGCGTCCTCGCCGGCGGCCTCACGTCGTTCCACGTCGGCTTCTGCGCCGTCGGCGGCATCGCAATCGGCGTCGGCTGGCCGCTGATGTGTCTGCTGTCGCTGGCGGTCGCGGCCACGATGGGGCAGATCGCCAGCGCCTTCCCGACGGCCGGCGGCCTGTACCACTGGGCGTCCGTCCTCGGCGGCCGCGGCTGGGGCTGGGCCACCGCGTGGTTCAACCTCGCCGGCCTCGTCACCGTCCTCGCCGCGATCAACGTCGGCACCTTCCGCTTCGCCGCGGCCGCACTCGACCCGAACTTCGACCCCACCGATCCGGCCGGGATGCGGTTGCAGTTCCTGGTCGTCGCCCTCATGACCGCGTCGCAGGCGGTGGTGAACCACCTCGGCATCCGCGTCACCCGCGTGCTCACCGACTTCAGCGGCTGGTGGATTCTGGCGGCGTCCGCGGCCCTGACGGCGGCGCTGCTGGCGTGTACCCCGTCGCTCGACCTCACGCGGCTGGTCACGGTGTCGAACTTCAGCGGCGCCGCGGGCGGGGACGTGTGGCCGGAGACGGGCTCGCTGGCGCTGCTGTTCGCGCTCGGGCTGCTGCTGCCGGCGTACACCGTGACCGGGTTCGACGCCTCCGCGCACGCCGCCGAAGAAACGGTGAACGCCGCCGAAGCCGTGCCGCGCGGCATCGTGCGGTCGGTGCTGGTGTCGGGCGTCGTCGGGTGGGTGATGCTGTGCGCCGTGGTGCTGGCAATGCCCGACCCGGCAGCCGCGGCGGCGCTCGGCGAGAAGGCGTTCGCGCACACGCTCACCGCGGTCGCGCCGGGGTGGCTGGCGACGGGCCTGTTCGCGGCGGCGGTGGTGGCGCAGTACCTGTGCGGACTGGCGACGGTCACGTCGGCGTCGCGGATGGCGTTCGCGTTCGCGCGGGACGGTGGCCTGCCGTTCTCCGCGGCGGTGCGGCGGGTGTCGCCGCGGTTCCGCACGCCGCCGGTCGCGGTGTGGGGCGTGGCCGTCGCGGCCGTCGCCTTCACCGCGTACACGCCGGTCTACACCACCATCACGGCGGTGTGCGTCATCTTCCTGTACGTGTCGTACGTGGTGCCGACGGCGATCGGGCTGCTGGCGCACGGCCGCTGGTGGACGACGTTCGGCCCGTGGACGCTCGGCGTGTGGTTCCGGCCGCTGGCGGTCGTGAGCGTGGCGGCGTGCGTCGGGCTCATCGTCATCGGCGTGCAGCCGCCGAACGACCAGGCCGCTTACGTGGTGCTCGGCATGGTGGCGCTGCTGACGGCGGGTTGGTTCGGGCGCGCCCGCCGCACCTTCCCCGGCCCGCCGCGCGGCGTGCTGACCGGAGGCCGCGATGAGTGACGCCCCGCTGTCACCGACGGACCCGATCGCGGCGCTGCTGGCGCGAACGCCGGCGCGGGTGCTCGCCGGCCGGGCCGGGCCGGGCTACCGCACCGCCACCCTGCTGCAACTCCGCGAGGACCACGCCGCCGCCCGCGACGCTGTGTACGCCGAGTTGCAGCTGGACCGGCTCGGGTCGGTGGTGGAGGAATACCGGCTGTTCACGGTCAACACGCGCGCCGGCTCCCGTGCCGAGTACCTGACGCGCCCCGACCTCGGCCGCCGCCTCGACGACGACGCGCGGTCGCGGGTCGCGGCCGAGTGCCCGCGCGGGGCCGACCTGCAGGTGGTGATCGGCGACGGCCTCTCGGCGACGGCGGTGGCGGCGCAGGTGCCGGCGCTGCTGCCGCTGTTGGCGGCGGAGGCGGCGGCGCGGGGCTGGCGGTTCGGCCGGCCGTTCGCGGTGCGGCACTGTCGGGTCGGCGTGCTGAACGACGTGGGCGAGCTGCTCGACGCGGCGGTCGTGGTGCTGCTGATCGGCGAGCGGCCGGGGCTGGCGACGGCCGAGAGTTTGAGCGCGTACCTGGCGTACCGCCCGCGGCCGGGCCACACCGACGCCGACCGCAACCTGGTGTCGAACGTCCACGCCCGCGGCGTGCCGCCGGCCGACGCCGCGCGGCGGGTGGCGGCGCTGGTCGCGGCCGTGACGCGCGCCGGCGCCAGCGGCGTCGGAGTGAAGGAGGAATTGGTCGTGGGGCCGGTTTCCAACCGGCCGACCTGAACACGGCCGGTTGGAAACCGGCCCCACGACCGACGCCGGCCAGCCCTGCTACAATGCCCCGACCGCCGGGGGAAGCACCGTGATCTACCGCATCACCGAGGCGCTGTCGGTCGGCCGCTTCCCGCCCGCCGACTGGACGGCGCCGCTCCTCGCCCGCGGCGTCACGCACGTCGTCAACGTGTCCGGCCGGTCGAGCGAGGTCGCGGCCGGCGGCGGCGCGTTCCGCGAGGTCGCCGGGTTCCCGCTCGACGACAGCCGCCGCGTCCCCACCGACACCGCGCTGCACATCCTGGACGAGCTCCACCGCATGGCGACGGAGCCCGGGGCGCACGTCTACGTCCACTGCGGCGGCGGCTGCTTCCGCGGGCCGACCACGCTGTGGCTCTACCTGATCGCCTGCGGCTTCGACCCCGACGCCGCCCGCGGGGACATCGAAAAACGCGCCCCCGACGCCAGCCCCGGCCCCGCGGGCATGATCGGCCCCGACCTCCTCCTCGAAGTTCAGCGGCACGGCCGAACGCACTTCCTGCCGCACCCGCGCCCCGAGGTGCTCGCCCTCGTCCCGGTGCCGACGTGAGCGTCGCGTACCTGAACGGCCGGTTCGTCCCGTTCGCCGACGCCGCGCTGCCGCTGCACGACGCCGGGTTCGTGTCCGGCGCCACCGTCGTGGACAACGCCCGCACCTACGGCCGCGAACTGTTCCGCTGGCCCGACCACCTCGCCCGCTTCCGCCGCGACTGCGCCGCCTGCTACGTTCCGTTGAACGCAACCGACGACGAGCTGACCGCGATCGCAACCGAGCTGGTGGCGCGCAACGGGGCGTTACTGCCGGCCGACGGCGAGTTGCAGGTGGTGACGTTCGCCACGCCCGGCCCGCTCGGGTTCTACGTCGGTGAACCGGCGAACGGCCCGCCGACGCTCGGGATGGTGAGCTACCCGGTGCCGGACCGCTACCGGCGGTTCGCGGAACAAGGCGTGGTGCTGGCCGTCGCCGGGACACACGGGAGTTCCAGACACCTCCTCCCGCCGCGCGTGAAGCACCGCAGCCGGATGATGTGGCACGTCGCCGACAATTTGGTCCGCGCGTGGGCCACGCCGGGTGCGGTGCCGGTGGTCCTGTCCGAGGAGGGTTCAGCGGACACGCCGATCGGCGGCGTCCTGCTCGTGGCGGGAGACGAGGTGTACTTCCCGCGCGGTGCCGAGGTGCTGGACAGCATCACGGCGAAGGTCGCGGAGGAGCTGTGCGACCGGCTCGGCCTCCCGACGAACACGCTCCCCGAGGGGCATTTCAACAGCGTCGGCCATTCGCGCCGCGCGGACGAGCTCGACGCTCGGACCACGGAAATGATCCTCGCCGGCACCGGGTTCGGCCTCGTCGGCGTGAGGGAGTTCTGGCACGGCCCGGTCACGTCGCGCCGGTATCCGGTGCCGGGGCCGGTGCTGACGCGACTTCGTGCGGCGTGGGCCGACACCCTTGCGGGGTCAGTCCGGGCCGTGTGTAATACCAGCACGACCCTGCCGCCGGAGTCGCCGCCATGCCGGACTGGCTCGTCAACGTCCTGATCCAGTACCCGATCGTGGTGGTGATCGGGTTCGTCGCGTGGTACGCGTACACCAAGGTGGAGCGGGCATACGACGCACGGGTCACCCGGGACGAGCAGTACCACGCGCCGCGGTCGCCGACCTGAAGGCGTCGCACCAGCAGGCGGCCGAACGGATCACGGCGGACGTAACCCAGTTGACCGCGGAGGTCCGCAAACTCGGACGCAAGGTTGACGAGCTGAACCGGAGGATGAGCGGATGAATCCCTATGAACTGCTGATCCCACAGCTCCTCGCCGGCGCGGCGGTCGTGTTCTTCGCCTTCCGGGCGGTACGGCGGTCGAACCGGGCCGACGCGGCGCACCAAGCCGAGTACGAGCGGCGGATGACGGAACTCCGTCCCGCCAGTACGGAGCGGCTTACGGCCCGAGCTCCGACCGACGCCCGTGCCGTCTTGTCGCTGGCGCTCGACTTGGACGACGGCTCGTTCCCGGACCTGGCGCTGGTCGCGCAGTGGGCGGAACAACTCGTCACCGACCTGGGGCCGCTCGAACGTGATCTCGGTGGTCGTGGCCTCAGCTTGGCTGCAGTCCGCGCGGAGCCGGGGCGGTTCGAGTTACTGTTCCGCCCGGACGACCCGGCCGGCTCGTCGGACCGCGTTCAGCGGATGGCCGACCTCTTGAACGCACTGATCGAGGAGCGGGTTGGGGCGGCGGGTGAGACGCCGGTCTGGTTCGACCGCTTCTCGCCGGGGGTCGCAGTCGCCTACGCCGGCGTGTCGCTCGCCGCGTAACCGAGATTCGCGGCTACCGTCCCGCCCACACCTGACACAGCTCCACGACCACGCGCACGGCCGCCTCCATCTCCTCCGCGCACGTCCACTCCAGCGGCGAGTGCGGGTTGTGCTCGCCGGTCGAGAGGTTCGGCGTCGGCAGTCCCTTCTCGGTCAGCTGCGCCCCGTCGGTGCCGCCGCGGATGATCTTGAACTTCGGCTCCATCCCGGCCCGCTTCACCGCCTCCGCCGCGTACTTGATCGCCCGCGGCTCCTTCGCGATGCCGTCGCGCATGTTGCGGTACTGCTTCCGCACGTCCACCTTCACCGTCGCCTCGGGGTGCTCGCGCTCCACCTGCCGGGCCAACTCGCGCAGCAGCTCCGCCTGCACGGCCAGCTGCGGGGTGTCGAAGTCGCGCAGCAGGAAGCCGACCTTCACCTCGCCGACGCCGCCCTCGATCGTCAGCGGGTGAAGAAAACCCTCGCGGCCGGCGGTCGTCTCGGGGCTCATGCGGCGCTTCGGCAGCCGGTCCAGGAACATCCCCGCCAGGCGGATCGCGTTCGTCATCCGCCCCTTCCCGATCGACGGGTGGATGTTCACGCCGGTGATCGTCACTGTGGCGGCGTCGGCCGAGAACGTCTCGTCCTCGATCTCGGCGGTGCCGGCGCCGTCGAGGGTGTACGCCGCGACGGCGCCGCCGAGCATCGCCGGTTCCAGGTGCAGCACGCCCCGACCGATCTCCTCGTCGCAGGTGAACACGACCGCCACCGGGCCGTGCGGGATGCTCGGGTTCTCCACCAGAGTGCGCACCGCTTCCATGATGACGGCCAACCCCGCCTTGTCGTCGGCGCCGAGGAGCGTGGTGCCGTCGGTGGTGACGATGGTCTTGCCGACGAGCGCCGCCAGCTCGGGGTTGTCGGCGACGCGGATCACCTTCGTGGGGTCTTTCGGGAGCGTGATGTCGCCGCCGGGGTAGCTGCGAATCACCTGCGGGTTCACGTCCTTGCCCGAGTTCTCCGGGTTGGTGTCGAGGTGGGCGTTGAACGCGATGGTCGGGGCGCCGGGCACGTTCCCCGGCACGGTGGCGAAGACGAGGCCGTGCTCGTCCTGGCGGGCGTCGGCGAGGCCGAGGGCGCGGAGCTCGTCGCGGAGCAGCGCGCCGAGCACGAGCTGGCCGGGCGAGCTGGGGTAGGCGGTGGTGCGGTCGTCGGCCTGGGTGTCGATGCGGGCGTAGCGGAGGAAGCGGTCGAGCACGGCGGACATGGGAGACTCCGGGGGTGGTGGCGCTATGGTATCGGTGCCGCTCGCGGCTTCGCGCGGTGCGCTTGTTTCGCCCCGGCGGCGCCGTAAAAAGGGGCTTCGCCGTCCGCTGACCGCCGCGAGGCCGACATGAGTTTTTCGTCCCACCACCTGTACTTCGACGACCTGGAGGTCGGCCGGGAGTGGGACTCGATGGGGCGGACGATCACCGAGACCGACATCGTCAACTTCGCCGGGTTCAGCGGCGACTTCAACCCGATCCACGTCGACCACGACTTCGCCCGCAACACGCCGTTCCGCCGGCCGATCGCCCACGGGTTCGGCGTGTTCAGCATCGCCAGCGGCCTCGGCGTGATGGCCCCGCCGGTGCGGACCATCGCACTGCTGCGGGTGAAGTTCTGGAACTTCATGCTCCCGGTGTTCGCCGGCGACACCGTCCGCTGCCAGACCCGGGTGGTCGAGAAGACGGTGAAGGGCCGCGGCAAGCGGGGCGAGGTGGTGTGGTACCGGGGGATCCTCAACCAGGACGGCAAGACCGTCCAGGAGGGCGAGGTGGTGACCCTCCTGGAGT
>DASPHQ010000221.1:0-17418 GCA_035629595.1 Urbifossiella sp.
CCTGCTCGGCCGCCATCTCGCGGACGAGCGTGCCGAAGTCGGTGACGCGGCCGTCCGGCCGGGCCTCGATCGGCGCGGTGACGTGGACCGTGGTGCCGATGTTGCCGAGCCGGCTGTTCATCGCGTGGGCCAGCGCGTGGACCGCCGGCGGCTGACTGTCGCCGGCGATGACGAGCGCCTTGCTACCCGCGCGCTGCAAGTCCTTCACCAGCGGCCCGAGCCACTTCTGGGCCTCGGCCGGCAGCGTACCCGCGGCGGTCGCCCCGGCGACGCCGAGCCCGGCGGCGACGGCCCGCGCGAACGCTTCCACCTGCCCGGCCAGGATCGACAGGCGGTGGTCGGCGACCGACCCCGCCTGCGACGGCATGCACTCGGCGACGTACAGGCGGCTCATGCCGTCCGGCGTCACGTAGTCGGCCTCGCCGCCGGCCGGGATGCTGGTGCGGACGCGGCGGCGGCTGGCGAAGTCCTTGCAGTAGCGGGCGTGGCCGGGGCCTTCGCCGAGGAAGTCGGCGTCCAGCGACAGGATCACGTCGGCGGCGTGGAAGTCGTAGTTCACCGCGTAGTTGCCGCCGAACGCCCGGCGGAGCCCCTCGCGGACGTTGTCCTGCCCGCACGCCTCGTACTGCACCCACCGGGCCGCGGGGAACTGCGTCAGCAGCGTCTCGATACGGCCGGCGAGCGTCGGCGAGGTGACGGCGCCGGTGAGGACGCGGAGGCGGACGGCCGTGCGCGGCGAGCCGTCCGGGTTGAACAGTGTGGTTCGGGCGGCGCGGATCGCTTCATCCAGCGCGACGCCGGCGCCGAGGCGGGTCGGCGTCTGGGAGCGGTCGGGGTCGTACAGGTCGAGGACGCTGGCCTGGTCGATGGTGCTGGTGCCGCCGCCGCTGCTCGGGTGGTCGGGGTTCCCCTCGATCTTGACCGGCCGCCCCTCGTGGCTGCGGACCAGGACGCCGGTGACGTACCCGGCCAGCGGCGCGGCCGACGCGAAGAACAGCGGCACGCCGGGGATCATCTGTTCCGGCTGCCGGGTGTACGGCACGATCTTGCGCATCGCCGCCGGCCGCGGGGAGCAGCCGGTGGCGCCGGCCAGCGCCAGGCCGGCCCCCATGATGGTGAGGAAGTTGCGACGGCTAACGGGGTCGGTCCACTCGGCCGCGTCCTCGGGGAACTCGTCGGCCATCGCGTCGCGGAACGCCGCGCTGTTCATGTAGTCGTGCAGGCCGCGCGCGAGCTCGGTCGGGTTGGCGGCGGCGGTGGCGTCGTTCGCTTCGGGGGGCATCGCTACCTCGGACAAAGCGAGAAGCTGTCAGCTATCAGCTTTCAGCCAGATCATCGATCCCGGGTGCCCGCGGGGGCTTCCGTGCTTCTCAGGCTGACAGCCGACAGCTGACAGCTACCTCTTCCTACCGGTGGCACATCGAGCAGCTGGTCAGCGTCACGCCGTCGCGGATGTCGTACAGCTCTTTCAACTTCCGGCCGAGCGCCATCTGGTCCGTCGGCCGCGGCCGGCCGAGCAGCTCCACCGCGGCGGCGGTGTCGGTGCCGTCGGGGTTCTTCCCCCAGTTCGGCAGGTCTTCCCGCACCCACACCTGCTCCCGGCCGTTCACCGGCCGGCCGGGCGCCCACGTCATGCTGAAGATCTCCGAGTTCGGCCGGAGCTGCTCGTGCGGGTTGCGGTGGCAGTTGATGCACCACTCCATCAGCAGCGTCTTCGCCTGGAACGTCAGGTTCATCTCGTCGATCTGGCCGTGACAGCTCTGGCAGCCGACGCCCTTCGCCACGTGGATCGAGTGGTTGAAGTACGCGTAGTGCGGCACGTTGTGCACGCGGTTCCACACGATCGGCGTGTTCGTCTGGAGGCTGCGGCGCACCGGGTCGAGCATGTCGGAGCCGTGCCACATCTGCTGGTGGCAGTTCGCGCACGTCGCCGTCGGCGGGATGCCGGCGAAGTGCGAGTCCTCCACCGACGAGTGGCAGTACTTGCAGTGGATGCCGAGCTGGCCGACGTGGTGGGCGTGGCTGAACGCCACCGGCTGCGGCACCACCTCGTCCTTGCCCGTCGTGTAGCTGGAGCGGTAGAAGGCGGCGAGGCCGACGCCGGTGCTGCCGAACCCCATCGGGAGCAGCAGCACGAGGAACCGGGTCAGCGGGTTCACGGCCTTCGGGAAGATCTGGGGCATCCACTGGCCTCCGAGTCGCAGGGCTGAACGCCCACCCGTTGCATCGGGTGAGCTTCGAGGCGCCTCACCAGAACTCATAACCCCAGGTCAGGTAGCCGATGCCCCAGTACAGGGCGGTGGTAATCGACAGGCTGAACGCGCAGATGCCGACGCCGGCCAGCGCCACGTTCTCGCCGTGGAGGCCGCCCTTGTTGCCGATCGCCAGGCAGATCAGGCCGAGGATCAGGCCGACGGCGCCGAGGCACATGCCGAACGGCTTCCAGAAGAAGACGATGAGGCTGAAGTACCCGAGGGCGACGGACGAGGCCGCGAGCCCGCGGACGGCCGGGGAGAACCCGGGGCCGGCGGGCGGCGGGGGAGGCGGGTGTTCCATCGGGTCCCTTTCCGACCGGGGCGACGGGACGGTCCGCCGCGCGAGCAAAGACGGGTTTTACAACCACCGCGCAATGCGGCAACGCCCATTTCCGGGAAACCCCCGCGGCGCCCCGTGCGAACCCAACCGCCCCGCCGCGCGGCGGACAACCGCGGGGGCTGCGCCGTTCCCGGCCGTGAGAATCCGGGGGTTTCGGCGCCCCACGGGTGGGAATTTCAACCGTTGCCGCTTGCGGCGTTGCATGGCGTTGCAACGCCGCAAGCGACTACTGGGTCGGCAGCGTCACCACGAACGTCGCCCCGTCGCCGGGGCGGCCGTGCGCCGCGATGGTGCCGCCGTGGCGGTCCACGATCTTCTTGCACACCGCCAGCCCGACGCCGGTCCCCTCGTACTCGCCCCGCCCGTGCAGCCGCTGGAACACCTGGAAGATCCGCCCCGCGTACCGGTCGTCGAAGCCGATGCCGTTGTCGTCCACGGTGATCGCCCACCCCGCGGCCGTGTGCGCCGCACTCACCCGCACCGCCGGCGGCACCCCCGGCCGCGTGAACTTCAGCGCGTTCCCGACGAGGTTCTGGAACACCTGCCGCAGCTGCCCCGCGTCGCCGGTCACGGTCGGCAGTGTCCCGGCGTCGACCGTGCCGCCCGACAGCTCGACCCGCGCCGCCAGGTCGTCCAGCGCCTCCGCGAGCGCCGCGTTCAGGTCGACCGCCGCGAACGCCTTCGCCCGGGTCGTCACCCGGCTGTACGCCAGCAGGTCGTCGATGAGCCGGCCCATCCGCCCGGCCGACGCCATCATGCGGTCGAGGCGGTCGCGGTTGTCGTCGTCGAGCCGGTCGCGGGCCTTCTCCTTCAGCCGCGCCCCGTACGTCTGAATCTTCCGCAGCGGCTCCTGCAGGTCGTGGCTCGCGGCGAACGCGAACTCCTCCAGCTCCTTGTTGCTCCGCACCAGCTCGGCCGTCCGCTCGGCCACCAGCCGCTCCAGCGTCTCGGCGTGGCGCTTCTTGTCGTCGATGTCGGTGCAGGTGCCGAACCAACGGACCACCGCCGGGCCGCCGTCGCGGTACGGGAAGCCGGCGGCCAGGAACCAGCGGTAGCCGCCGCCGGGCGACTGCAGCCGGTACTCGAGTCGGTAGCCGACGTCCGGGTCGGCGATGGCGGCGTCCCAGGCGGCGGTGGCGCGCGGGCGGTCGTCCGGGTGAACCTGGTTCAGCCAGCCGGTGCCTAAACTCCCGGCCGGGCCGACGCCGGTCGCCTCCTCCCAGCGGGCGTTCATGTACTCGCACCAGCCGTCGGGCCGCGTCACCCACACGGCCACCGGCACCGTCTCGGCCAGGGTGCGGAACCGCCCCTCGCTCTCGCGCAGCCGCGCCTCGGCCTCCTTCCGGTCTGTCACGTCCATGACGCAGCCGACCATCCGCCGCGGCTTGCCGTCGGCCCCGTACATCACCCGCGACCGGTCCTCGACCCACACCCACCGGCCGTCGGCGTGGCGCACCCGGTACTCGCCCAGGAAGGTCGGGGCGCCGCGGGCGTATTCCCGCTCCCGCCCGGCGAGCACCCGCGGCAGGTCGTCCGGGTGGGTGCGGCCGCGCCACCACTGCTGCGTCGGGTCCGCCGCCTCCGGGCGGACGCCGATCAGGTCGTGAAGCCCCGCCGACCGCTCGACCCGGCCGGCGGCGATGTCGATGTCGTACACCACCCCGCGCACGGCCTCCGTCGCCAGCCGGTACCGCTCCTCGCCGGCGCGGAGCTGCTCCTCGGCGGCCGTCCGGTCGGTCACGTCGCGCTGCGTCCCCCAGGCGCGGACCACCTTGCCGTCCTCGACGACGCCGACGAGGGTGTTGAGGAACACCCGCGGGTTGCCGTGCCGGTCGCGCTCCCGCGACTCGGCGTCGGTGAGCCGGTAGCCGCCGCGGACGAACGCCGCCAGGAACGCGGTCGTGCGCGGGTCGGCGGGGTCGAAGAAGTCGGCGAGGCGGGCGCCGGTCAGCTCGACGGCCCAGGTGTAGCCGTACATACGGGCGAAGGCGTCGTTGCACTCGGCGAGGGTGCCGCGCCGGTAGTACGCCGCCAGCTGCTCGACCACCGGCAGGTCGGTCGGCACCGGCTCGTCCAGCTCGAACCGCCAGATGCCCTCCGTGCTCTGGGCCACGAACGCCTTGTAGCGGTCCTCGCTGCGGCGGAGGTCGTCCTCGGCGCGCCGGCGGACGCTCTCGCCGAGCCGGGCGGCTTCGAGCGCGAGGGTGAGCCGGGCGGCCGTGTCGCGGGCGGCGGCGAGGGCGGATTCGGCCCGCTCCCGCGCCTGCCGCTGCGCTTCGCCCAGCACGCCGGTGCCGAACCCGCTGAACAGGAACAGCCCGAGCGCCAGCCGGTCGGGGAACGTGCCCACGAACACCTGGCCGCGCGGCGGGACGAACAGGACGGCGGTGAGCCCCCCGACCAGGAAGGTACACACCACCGCCGGCCCAAACCCCGCCTCCCAGGCGACGTAGATGACGGCCAGGAGCGCGATCAGGTAGCGGTACTGGTCGCCGAACACCGGGTCGAGGAGGGCGCGGACGACGAGCGCGATCGCGGCGGCGGCGACGGCCAGGACGTACCCGCGCGGCTTCGCCCGGCCCGGCGGCGCGGCCGGCACCGCCGCGGGCGTCGCCGCCACCGTGGCGGTGAGGTCGAGCAGCCGCGGCACCGCCGGCACCAGCGCGAATACGGTCATCCACGACACGGCCGCGGTGACCGCCTTCACCACCCCCGACAGGTGGTAGACCGGCTCGTAGAAGATGATCGCTTCGACGAGGTGGGTGGTGCCGCAGGCGAGGATGAACAGCGCGAACAGGACGAACAGCCACGAGAACGGCAGCCCGCGCCGCCTGCGGACGAAGTAGACGAGCACGAGCGGGATCGACAGGTACGCGAGCCAGATGAGGAGGTCGGAGACGACGTGGAGGGCGACCTCCCAGTTCTCCCAGCCGCCGCAGTCCTTCCGGGCGACGAAGCCGTCGGTGCTGGTGAGCCAGGGCATGCGCGTGCGCCGTCCGGTGGGGCCGCGGGCACACGGCCGGGACATGCACTTTTACAGCGGACGGGGGAAGCGGTGAAGGGATGACGTGAGAAAGCCCGGGGACGGCCGTCCCCGGGCTTCGCGCGACTGCTACCGCGCCACGATGATCTCGGACCGGTGCGCCGTCGTCGTCGGGAACAGGCGGAACTGCGGCCCGCTCCCGGCGACCGCCCCGCCGATCGCGGCCGCGATCGACACCAGCAGCGCCGCCAGCGCGCCCCACGACGCCGCCACCGCGACCTGCCCGGCGCGCTCGCGCGTCGCCGGGTCGTTCGCCGCCGCCCGTGCCCGCGCCGGGTCGACGTTCGCCCGCGCCGCCTCGATGCTCGCCTGGCTCACGCCGGCGTCGCGGGCCATGTCCTCCCACGACCGCTGCTGCACCGTCTGGCTGTTCTGCGCCACCATGGTGCCGCCCATCAGCGCGAAGTACCCGGCCCGGACGCCCATGCCGACCATCATCATCGACGCCGCGGTCACCAGTGCCCACGTCAGGATGCCGTAGATGACCGCCTCCTGCCGCGTCTCGCCGGCCGTCAGCTGGCTCGTCACCCAGCCGCCGAGGAACAGCGCCGCGGCCATCGTGACGATGGCGGCGACGATGCCGGCGATGCCGACGGTCTCGCCGCGGAGGTCGGTCTCGCGGAGGCTGACGCCGATGGCGGCGAACAGGAAGGTGAACACGAGGGCGGTGGCCAGGGCGATGACCGCCCCGCCGAGCAGCGCCCCCCAGCTGACCCGGCTGCGGACGCCGGCCACGTCCGAGAGGTGGACCGCGTCGGTCCGGTGGTCGGGGGTATTCGTCATGTGCGAGCTCCTGGAAGAACGGCCCCGCCGACGCGGCGGGCCAGACGGAGCGGAGCGGATGCATCGGTCGTGCCGGCGCGGGGTCGGCCGAACCCGGAGCGCGAGAGATTGATCCCTCATCCGGCTGATCCGTAACCGCCCCGGGGCGTTGCCCCGGGCTACGTTGTCCCAGGCCGTTGGCCTGAAAACCGAGCCGCCCTCTTCAGCCCGAAGGGCTGGGACAGCATAGCCCGGGGCAACGCCCCGGGATGCGCAGCGGATACGGATCAACCCGGTTTGGTATCAGCTCGACTCGACCGGTTCGCCCGTACTAACGATCGCGTCCGTGACGAAGAGGACCGCCGCCACCGCCAGTGCGGCGAGGGTCAGCGGCCGGGCCACGGCGAACGAGTACTCGCCGACGAGGTCGTAGGCGAACAGCCCCGTGACGACCGCCAGACTCAGGAACGTCGTGGCGGCGCGGTACAGGGGAGCCTCGGGTACGAAAACGGCCGGTCGGGCGGGTTGTACAGCTATTGTACTCCCGCCCGACCGGCCCGGTCGGCACAATCCCACTTTCCCGTCTACACCGGGTCGATCATGCGGTCGCGGCCGCGGAAGGCGTCGGCCACGAACGTAATCACCGCCAGCACCAGGAACACGAAGAACAGCACCTTGGCGGCGTCGAGCGACACGTCGGCGATGAGGCCGAACCCGAGCACGGCGGAGATCATCGCCACGATCAGGAAGGCCAGGGCCATACGGAGCATCGGAGTACCTCCGGTTGGGGTGCCCGCCGCTCGCGGCGGCGGGCGGGTTCATCTACCAGGGATTACGGGTTCACCACCTCGACCCTTACATCCAGGCTCGCCGGCTTCCCGGTCGTCGGCGTGCCGGTCACCTTGATGATGTGCGGGCTCCGCGGGGCGTCGGCCGCGGCCTTGACCGTCAGCGTCACCTGCTTGTCCGACGCCTCCATCTTCGTCTTGTCGATGCGGGCGTCGATCTTCGGGCTCTGGCTGTCGACCTTCAGCACCACCGCGTCGGTGAACCGGTCGTCGCGGCTCACGTTGATGACGATCGTCTTCTCCTCGCCCGGCTTCAGGTTGGTGTCGCCGGCGGCGGTGGTGAGGCGGAACGTCTGCTCGGTGCCCGGGGTGCCGCCCTCGGGGCTCCGGTTGCAGGCCGCGGAGGCCAGGGCGAACAGGCCGACGGCCGCGGCCGACAGGGTACGGGTCATGGGTGAGGCTCCGATTGTGGGGGCAGTGTCGGGCGTCCGAAAAGCTCGGAGGCGGCCCGGGTGCTTTGTGAGTGAAGCAACGGGTGTGCCGGTGACGACGCCAGAGTGGGGCAATCCGCTGCGCCCGCCCGCGCGGCCGGGTTCGCCCCCCGGCCGCGGAACGCCGGATGCACAGTGTGGCGCCGGTCCACCGGAGGGGCGCATGATGAGCAGAACGTGGAAGTTCGGGCGGCTGGCGCTGATCGTCGTCGGGGCGGCCGCCGTGATCGGCCTCGCTCTGCGCGTCGGCGCGGGGTGGTATCTGCAGTCGGCCGGCGGCCGGGCCGTGGTCGCCGAACGGCTCGGCGAGGCGATCGGCCTGCCGGTCGAGGTCCGCGAGCTGAACGTCGGGCCGATGTCGTCCACGATCGCCTTCCGCGTCCTCGACCCGGCGCTGTCGAACTCGCCCGACGCCGAGGTGCTGTCGGTCGAGTCGGCGTCGGCCGACGTGTCGTTCTCCGAGCTGGTGACCGGCCGGGTGCAGCCGAAGGAGGTCCGCCTCCGCGGCGTGTCCATCTCACTGCGGCTGGACGCGTCCGGCAAGTTGCTCACCACCCTTCCGACGCTCCCCGCGGGGCAGCAGCCCGCCGGCGGCGGGTCGGTGCCGCACGTCGTGGTCGAGAGCGCGAAGGTCACCATCCGCCAGGAGGGCCGGCCGGCGTTCACCGTGTCCGGCGTGTCGTTCGAGGTGGGGGCGGACGGCGGCAAGGTGGTGCTGTCCGGCGGCGTGGACGACCCCGCGTGGGAGCGGTGGAAGCTGTCCGGCGAGGTGGACCGCGCCGCCGAGACCGGCTGGGCCGACCTGGCGACCGACGACGCCCCACTGCGGCTGGAGCTGCTGCGGTCGATCCCGTTCATGCCGCGCGAGGTGTGGGACAACGCCCAGCCCGCCGGCCGCGGCAAGGCGACCATCCGCATCACCGTCGGCGGGGCGCCGGCGCGCGACGTCGGCTACGACATCCGGATTCAGCCCACGGGCGCGGCCACGGTGGCGCTGCCGGTCGCGGACGTGACCATCCAGGAGGTGGTGGGCGTGCTGCGCGTCCACGCCGGCAAGGTGGAGATCGGCGGCTCTGACGGCCGGCCGGCGGCGACGGGGAAGCTCGCCGGCGGCGTGGTGCGCGTGGCCGCGAAGTACGACTACGCCCCCGAGCCGTCGGTGGCCGACCCGATCGTGGTGGAGGTGGAGCGGCTGGCGGTGAAGGACCTGCCGGAGAAGTGGGGCCTGAAGAACCTCGGCGGCGGGCTGCCGGGCAAGTTGAGCCTGGAGAGCGGCTTCCTGACCGGCCGGGCGAAGGTGAAGCTCGTGGTGCCGGCGGTCGGCGAGACGCAGGTGTTCGGCGGCGGGTCGGGCGACATCGCGCTGCCGAGCTTCCTGGGCGGCAAGGGGCGCATCGGCGTGACGCTCGGCGGCGACGGCCGGCGGCTGAACTTCCAGCTCGGCGAGACGACGGTGGCGCCGCCCGAGAAGGCGGGGGCAGGCGACGGGGCGCAGTCGAAGGTGGTCCGCCCCCTCATCCCGCGTGCTTCGCCGCGACCCTCTCCCCCGGGGGGAGAGGGTGAAGCCCGGCGAGCCGGGAGCGTGAGCGACCGGAGGCCCACGCATCTCGATCCGCCTCCGGTCGCTCACGCTCCCGGCTCGCCGGGAATATCGTTCACCCCTGTCTCCAAGGGCGACGTCGAGCGCGTCCTGCTCGCCGCGACGCTCCTGCAACCCCCCGCCCCGAAGCGCCCCGACCAGACGCCCGTCGAGGCCACGCTCTCCCTGCGCGACATCGACATCGCCCAGCTCATCGAGCAGCTCGAACTCAAAATCCCCTACAAGGTCGCCGGCAAGGTGACGCTCCGGGCCAAGCTCGGCGTGCCGCTCGGCGAGGCGAACACGGCCGCGTCGTACAAGCTGTCCGGCACCATCTCGTCGCCGGAACTGCGCTTCGAGGGGCTGACGGTGCAGGACGCCGCGGCCGAACTGCACTACCAGAACGGCGTCCTCACGCTCGGCGAGCTGCGCGCCAAGGTGCCGCACCCCGGCGGCGTCGGCGAGGTCAAGGGCAACGCGAAGGCCGCCATCAGCCCTGCCGGCGACGCCACCGCCAAACTCACGCTCACGAAGCTGCCGCTCGGCCCCGTCCTCGCCGCCGTGCCCGACCTCGGCGTCGCCGGCGGCGGCGTCGTGACCGGAGAGGCCGACTTCAAGGCGCCGTTCGAGAAGCTGCAAGACCCGACCGCCTGGACCGCGTCGGCGAAGCTCACCAGCGACGAGCTGACCGTCGCCGACCGCACCGCGCGGGCCGTGTCGTTCGCCGCGAAGATCGACAAGGGCGTCGTCACGCTCACCGACGGCGCCGCCACGATCGAGGGGATCGCCGTCACCGCCGCGGGGACGCTCGGGCTGACGGGCACGTTCCCCGTCGACGCCACGGTGAAGGCCGCCGGCGCCAGCGTCACCGACCTGCGGAAGCTCGTGCCGGAGTTGAAGCTGCCGGTGCCCGTCGAAGGCTCCTTGAACGCCGAGGCGCGATTGACCGGCACCCTGTCGCCGACGGCCATCAACTCGTCCGGCCGCATCACCGCCACGGACCTGACGCTGAACAAGAGCGCCACCAACCACCTCGACGTGCGCTGGGAGCTCGACCCCGAACGCCTCCGCATCACGCAGCTGAAGGCCGGCCTGTTCGGCGGCACCGTGGACGGCAAGCTCGACTACCCGCTCGCCGCCGACCGCGGCGGGTCGTTCGACCTGGCGTTCAAGGACTTCGACGCCGCCCAGGCCCGCGCCTTCGTGCCGGACTTCCCCGTCCGCGTTACCGGCGCCGTGACCGGGAAGGTCGCCGGCACCATCCCGCCGGCGAAGGACGGCGCCCGCGTCGGCAACCTCGACGTGGACCTGACCGCCCCGAAGATGACGGTGCAGGGCTTCCCCGCGGAGAAGCTGGTCGGCAAGGCGACGGCCCGGAACGGCGCCCTCGAGTACTCGCTAGAGGGGCACACGCTCGGCGGCACGTTCGAGGTGAAGGGCCGCTACCCCGGCGCGAAGGCGGACCCGGCGCCGAAGGCCACCCGCGGATCCGCCCGGCTGCGCAACCTCGACCTGTCGCGCCTCGGTTCGGCGCTCGGCGTCGAGGGGTTGCGGCCGCTCCAGGGGCGCGTAGATGTCACGTTCGACTACGACAACGACCTGTCGTCCGGCGCCGGCCGGGTGAGCATCCGCGGGCTGCGCTGGGGGGGCGAGGCCACCGCCGACGACCTCGACGCCGTGCTGCTGCTGAACGACGGCCAGCTGGAGCTGCGCGACCTGCGCGGGTACATGGCCGGCGGCATCATCCGCGGCCGGGCGCGGGTGAAGCTCGACGACCCGGGGCGCAACTTCTTGTCGCTGACGCTCGACCGGGCGAACGCGACGAAGCTGCTGGCCCCGTTCGGCGAGGCGGGCGCGGCGCTGCAGGGGAACGTGTCGCTGGTGGTGCGCGGCAGCTTCGGCCGGACGGCCCGGCTGACCGGCACCGCGACGCTCGACCGCGGCAGCGTCGGCGGCGCCGGCGTGGTGGGGCTGCGGGTGCCGTTCGAGGTGACGGCCGGGGCCGCGGGCGGTCGGCTGACCGTGCGCGAGGCGACCGCCCTGGCCGGCGCCGGCCGCACCACCGGGGCCGTGACCGTCGACTGGGGCGTCGGCGCCGGCGTGCAGGTGAACGGCCGGGTGCAGATGTTCGACGTGCCCGTCGCCGCCCTCGCCCCCGGCCTCAGCGAGAACTCGTTCGTCGGCACCGGCCGACTGACGGGGCGGTTCGACGTGTCGGGTCAGAACGTGCGCTCGGCCGCCGACCTGAAGGGGAACCTGATCGCGGTGCTGAACGGCGCGTCGGCGCAGGAGATCCCGCTGCTGCGACAGGCGGTGCCGTACCTGAACCCGGTCGGCGCCGGCCGGGCGTTCCAGACCGGCGACGTGCGCGCCACGCTGTCCGGCGGCGTGCTGCGGGTGCAGCGGCTGGCGCTGGCGAACCCGACGACGCAGCTGTTCGCCGACGGCAGCATCACGCTGTCGAACAACCGGCTGGACCTGGACGTGGTGGCGCACACGGGTCAGATCGGCCCCGACGTGCGCGGCCTGCGGCTGCTGGGGCTGAGGCTGCCGACGATCGGCCCGGTGCCGGTGGCGCTGATCCAGGACGTGACGCAGTACCTGTCGAACCGGACGGTGCGGCTGACGATCAGCGGGACGGTGGCGAACCCGGCGGTGCGGGTGAACACCGGGGCGCTACTGCGGGAGGAGGCGGTGCGGTTCTTCCTGTCGCGGTACGTGCTGCCGGCCGGCGCGGCCGGCGGCCTGTTTGAAGACAACCGGTAACCGGAGTTGCCGCTTGCGGCGATGCAGGGCATGCCCTGCAACGCCGCAAGCGGCAAAACAAACTACCACCCGAGCGACCCCCGCAGCTGTTCGAGCCCCCCGGCGACGGCGGCGTCCGCGTTGGCGTAACTCCCCTTCCCGTCATCGACGCGGCGGCCGTTGACCGACTGCAGCACGTAGCAGGTGTACGCGGCCCCGGCCGGCCGCACTTCGAGCTTGTACTGCGGGGCGCCGCCGAGCGTCACGAACGTGACGAACGTCTGCGCCCCCGGCTGGAGGACGCCGCCGCGCTTCGACAACCACTCGGGAACCTGCATCGGACGCAACCCCTTTCGCCACCACGGATTCGACAACCAGCACGATCGATCACGGTCGTCGAATTGATCGACACACTTGTTTCCGCGACCCGGTGGGGGGGGCGGCGGAAACAATAATCTCGACCGAACTGTCGCAGCCGGCCGGTTTGCGGCTTGACTTCGGCCGAAACGCGCTACTCCGGCAGCGGCCGGTCCTTCGTCTCGGGGAGGAACGGCAGCACGATCAAGCCCAGCGCGAAGATGCTGCACATCGCCATCCCGGCATACCGCAGCGGGAGCGGGGCCGGGTAGCTGGCGAACACCGAGCTGGTGAGGAACCCCAGCATTGCCGGCCCCGGGGCCGACAGCAGCCGGCCGACGTTGTAGCAGAAGCTCGTGCCGGTGCTCCGCAGCCGGGTCGGGAACAGCTCCGGGAAGTAGATGGCGTACCCGCCGAACAGCGACAGGAGGCAGAACCCCATGAGCGGGATCAGCACGAAGATGTGCCACCGCTCGCTCAGCACACCGAACACCAGGGCGGTGCTGGCGGCGGCGATCACGAACGCCACCGCGAACGCCGGCCGCCGTCCCGACCGGAAGGCGATGTAGCTGAACGTCAGCATCCCGAAGAACGCGCCGGTGTTCTGCAGCAGCGACGTGAGCCCGGCCCAGAGGGTGGTCTGCCACTGGACGTAGGCGCCCCGCCGGGCCGCGTCGAGCTCGCCGGCCTGCACCAGGGCGTCGGCCTCGGCGGCGTACATCGGTTTGAACACGTACTGCTGCAGGTCGTAGGAGAAGAACCCGATCCCCCACAGGCCGATGACGCCGGACAGGGCCAGGATCAGCCCGAACACGGCGTTCGCCCGCCACCGCTTGTCGCCGAGCAGCTCGGTGTACGACCCGGCCTTCTTCACCCCGCCGGCGGCCATCGCCTGCTTCCACTTCTCCGGCTCCTTCAGTCGCGCCTGGATGACGACGACCAGCAGCCCCGGGATGATGCCGACCAGGAACATCAGCCGCCACGGGGTGAGCGGGAAGCCGAACAGCGTCTGCCCGTCGAACGTGCCGTCGAAGACCATCCGGCCGAAGTAGATGCTGAGCAGGGCGGCGGTGCAGTTGCCGAGCACCGACGACGCCTGGAACAGCCCGATGACGAACGGCCGGGTGTGGTCCGGCATGGTCTCGGCCAGCAGGGTGACGGCCGCCGCGAACACCCCGCCGACGCCGAGCCCGGTGAGGAGGCGGTAGGCGTGGAACTCCCAGACGGTGTGCGACAGGGAGCTCAGCCCGGTGAACAGAGCGTACAGGAGGATGGTGACCATGAGGGTCTTGACCCGCCCCCACCGGTCGCCGAGCACGCCGAACCCGATCCCGCCGACGGCCCACCCGACGAGGAACCACGAGGTCGCCCACCCGGCCGCGCTGCCGATGTCCGCGTCGTGGACGGCCGTCCGGGCGTCCTCGACGGTCGGCTGCTTATTCCCCTGCTCGGTCGCCTTACGTTCCAGTTCGACCTTGAGCGCGGCCACCCGCGGGTCGTCGGCCGTGACCTTCGGGACGAGTTCGACCATCGCCGGCCGGCGGGCGAGGGCGAACAGCTGCTGGTCCATGCAGTCCATGTCCCAGGCCAGGCAGCAGACGATGAACACGAACCACTGGTAGCCGTTGAGGTCACGGAGGCTGGCCCATCCGGTGCGGGGCGCGGCCGGAAGGGGCGGGTCGGCTTGGGACATGACGGGTCCGGGGCGGGCGGGGTCGGCGGGAGGTTCCCGCCAGATATACCCGCGGCGGGGGGGCGGTGCCAGTGTTTCCCCGGCCGGAGGTGGTACAATGGCGTTTTCCCCTCCCGGGTGAGGCGCGATGGACGGTCCGTTCGCGGTCGGGTTCCTCGGCGCCGGGCAGATGGCGACCGCCCTCGCCGGCGGGTGGGCCGCGGCCGGCCTCCTCGACCTGCCGCGCTGCCGCGCCGCCGACCCCTACCCCACCGCCCGCGACACGTTCGCCGCCGCCACCGGCATCGCCGTCGTCGCGCAGAACAGCGCCGTCGCCGCCGCCTGCGACGTGCTCGTTCTCGCGGTGAAGCCGCAGTACGTTCCCGAGGTGCTCGCGGAACTCCGGCCGGCGCTGGCGCCGCGGCACCTCGTCGTCTCCATCGCCGCCGGGGTGACGCTGGCGCAACTGTCGGCCGGCCTGGGCGACGCGGCGCGGGTGGTGCGGGTGATGCCGAACACGCCGTGCCTGGTCGGCGCCAGCGCCAGCGGCTACGCCACCCGCTCCGACGGCCCGGACGCGGACGTGGTCGGCAAGCTGTTCGGCGCCGTCGGCAAGGCGGTGCGGGTGAGCGAGAGCCAGCTCGACGCCGTCACGGGGTTGAGCGGCAGCGGCCCGGCCTACGTGTACGTGATGATCGAGGCGCTGGCCGACGGCGGGGTGAAGGCCGGGCTGCCGCGCGACGTGGCGCTGGCGCTGGCGGCGCAGACGGTGCTCGGCTCGGCGAAGATGGTGCTGGAGACAGGCCGTCACCCCGGGGCGCTGAAGGACGCGGTGGCAAGCCCCGGCGGCACCACGATCGCAGGGTTGCACGCGCTGGAGCGCGGCGGCGTGCGGGCGGCGCTGATGGACGCCGTCGAGGCGGCGACGAGGCGCGCGACCGAACTCGGCAAGAAGGGATAACCCCGGGAGGTGCCCGCTGTGGACGAGGCACTGGCGTATCAGAAACGCATCCGCGAAGCGATCAAGGCCGGGGATTGTGAGACTGCAAAAGCCCTGATCGACGCGGATCCGAGCCAGCTTCACACGATGACCGTGTTTGGCACCTGGATGCATGTGGCGGCCGCACGCGATCAGGTTGACTTGGTGGAGTGGCTCGTCCGGCGCGGGGCGGACGTGAACGCGCGAGGCGGGATCGCGGGTGCGACTCCGATCCACGACGCTGCGAGTGAGGGGCACACGCGGGTGACCGAGTACCTCCTCTCCGTCGGCGCGGTGATGGAGACCTACGAGCCGCACGTGAACCCGTTGTTCGCGGCCGTCCACGGTGGGCACCGCGACGTGGTTCGGCTACTCCTCGACCGGGGGATCGACGCGACCGTGCGGTACACGGGCGAGAATATGAAGGATCGAGACGCGGTCGCCCACGCCCGGTTGTGGGGCCAGACAGAAATTGCCGATACGATCACCGCGCACCATGAGCGGTCGGAGAGCCGGTCAGACCGGAAGGGGCAATAACGATGGACGAACCCGAGCCCACGTTCGACACCGACGAGCCGATTTCCCCGGAACTTCGGGCCGAGCTCGACCGCCGTATCGCGCTTGCCGATGCCGACCCGAGCCGCGGGATACCGTGGGAACAAGTTCGCGCCGCCGCTCAAGCGCGGTGGCGAAATCGGTCTCCCTCGTAGGTGGTTCGCCCCCTCACGACGTGAACCAACCGCCCGCACGACCCCAGTACGCCCGAGCCCCCCGGAACCCATGCCGTCCGACCCCACCGACGAACTCGTCCTGGTCCTCGACTTCGGCTCCCAGTTCGGGCAGCTCATCGCCCGGCGCGTCCGCGAGTTGAACGTCTTCTGCCAGGTCGTCCGCCACGACCTCACCGCGGAGCGCGTCCGCGAGCTGAACCCGAAGGGGATCATCCTCAGCGGCGGCCCCGCCAGCGTGTACGAGCCCGGCGCACCGCAGATCGACCCCGCCATCTTCGACCTCGGCATCCCCGTCCTCGGCATCTGCTACGGCATGCAGCTCGCCTGCCGCGCCCTCGGCGCCACCGTCGAGGCCGACGAGTCGCGCGAGTACGGCCGCGCCACCCTCACCGTCACCGACCCGGACGTGCTCTTTCGCGGCTACCCCCCCGAGTCCACCGTCTGGATGAGCCACGGCGACCAGGTACAGAACCTGGCGACCGCCGACTTCGTCCCGCTCGCCACCACCGACACCTGCCCCTACGCCGCGGTGCGGCACCGGACGCGGCCGGTCTACGGCATCCAGTTTCACCCCGAGGTCAGCCACACCCCGCACGGCGGGCTGGTGCTGCGCAACTTCCTCATCGACGCCTGCGGCTGCCGCGGACTCTGGAAGATGCAGACGTTCATCGACCGCACCGTCGACGAGGTTCGTGCCCGAGTCGGCAACAAGCGCGTCATCTGCGGCCTGAGCGGCGGCGTCGATTCGAGCGTGTGCGCGGCGCTCTTGCTGAAGGCCATCGGCCCGCAGGTGGCGTGCATCTACGTCGACAACGGTCTGATGCGCGATGGCGAAACGGAGGTCGTGAAGCACACCTTCCGCGACTGGTTCAAGGCCGACCTGCACGCCGTGGACGCCCGCGAACGCTTCCTCACCGAGTTGAAGGGTGTCACCGACCCGCAGGAGAAGCGGAAGATCATCGGCCGGGTGTTCATCGACGTGTTCAAGCACGAGGCGAAGTCGATCCCCGGCGCGCACTTCCTGGCGCAGGGGACGCTCTATCCCGACGTGATCGAGAGCGGTGGGTCGAAGGACGGGCCGGCGGCGACGATCAAGCTGCACCACAACGTCGGCGGCCTGCCGGCGGAGCTGGGCTTCGAGCTGGTCGAGCCGCTGCGCGACCTGTTCAAGGACGAGGTGCGCCGGCTCGGCACCGACCTGGGTCTGCCGGACGAGGTGGTGTGGCGGCACCCCTTCCCCGGCCCCGGGCTCGCGGTGCGGTGTCTGGGCGAGGTGACGGAGGAGAAGTTGGCGACGCTGCGGAAGGCCGACCTCATTTTCATCGAGGAGCTGCACAAGAGCGGCTGGTACCGCAAGACGGCGCAAGCGTTCGCGGTGCTCTTGCCCGTACGGTCGGTCGGCGTGATGGGCGACGGCCGCACCTACGAGAACACGGTGGCGATCCGCTGCGTGCAGACGGACGACTTCATGACCGCCGACTGGTCGCGGCTGCCGGAAGACCTGCTGGCGCGGGTGGCGACGGGGATCATCAACCGGGTGAAGGGCGTCAACCGGGTGGTCTACGACATCAGCAGCAAGCCGCCGGCGACGATCGAATGGGAGTAAGAGTTCGCCGCTTGCGGCGTTGCAGCGTGGACGCTGCAACGCCGCGAGCGGCGGCGCCAGGGTGCGTTGA
>DASPHQ010000222.1:0-3521 GCA_035629595.1 Urbifossiella sp.
GACGTGGGCGCGGGCTGAAGCCCGCGGCTACCGGCCGGTACGCCGCCCCCGAAACGACACTACGAGCTTTCCGATGCCCAACCTCCGCTCCCTGGTGAAGCGCCGCAAGGCGGTGCGGAACATCCGCAAGATCACCAAGACGATGGAGCTGATCGCCACCGCCCGGTTCAAGAAGGCGTTCGACCGGGCGTCCGAGGCGGCGGCGTACACGGCGAAGATCGCCGAGCTCGCCGCCGACCTGAGCCGCAACGCCGGCGAGGTGAGCCACCCGCTGCTGGCGACGCGGCCGGTCAAGAAGTCGCTGCTGCTGGTGCTGACGAGCAACCGCGGCCTGTGCGGCGGGTACAACGGCTCGATCCTCCGCGAGGCGACCGGCGAGACCCGCCGGCTGACGGCCGCGAACACGCCGTTCGACCTGGAGGTGAGCGGCAAGCGCGGCGTCGCGTTCTTCAAGTTCCAGCGGGTGCCGCGGGCGCAGGAGTACGGCCACTTCGAGGACAAGCCGACGTTCGAGCAGGTGGACGCCGTCGCCAGCCGGTACATCGACCTGTTCATCACCGGCCGGATCGACGAGGTGAAGGTGGCGTACATGCGGTTCGTCAGCGCCGCGCGCCAGGAGGCGGTCGTCGAGACGCTGCTGCCGCTGGGCGGCGTGGGGGTGGAGGCGAGCCGGGGACGTGAGTCCCCGGTTTCCGGCGCCCGCGTCGAGTACGAGTTCATCCCGAGCGCCGCCGAAATCCTCGGCGAGCTGGTGCCGGCGGCGTTCAAGGCGCGGCTGTTCAAGTGCTTCCTGGACGCGGCGGTGAGCGAGCAGATCGCCCGCCGGGTGGCGATGAAGGCGGCGACGGAGAACGCCGGCGACCTGATCAAGGACATCACCCGGCTGTACAACCGGACGCGGCAGGCGAACATCACGAAGGAGATTTCGGAGCTGATCGCAGGGAGCGAGGCGCTGAAGTAAGCCGCCGCTTGCGGCGTTGCATCGCCGCAAGCGGCGAAAACAGGAGCACCATGCCCGCCCGCCGCGCGCTGACGTTCGACACGCTCGGCGCCGCCGTCCGCGACGCCGAGCACCTGCTGGCCGTCGGCTACGACCGGGCCGGGACGTGGGACCTGGCCCAGTGCCTCGACCACCTGGCGGCGTGGCTGACGTACCCGGTCAGCGGCTTCCCGCGGATGCCGCTGGTGCTGCGGCCGGTGTTCGCCCTGGTGCGGGCGACGCTCGGCCGGAAGATGCTGACGAAGTACCTCCGCGAGGGAATGCCCGCGGGGAAGCCGACGATGCCGCAGTCGGTCGGCCAGCCGGGCGGCGACCCCGCGGCGGCGCTGGAACGGTTCAAGGCGGCGGCCGAGCGGTTCGAGGCGCACGCCGGCGACTACCTGCCGTCGCCGCTGTTCGGGCCGCTGAGCCGCGACGAGGCGCGGGGGGTGCAGCTGGCCCACTGCGCCCACCACCTGAGTTTCCTGGTCCCGAAGGGTTAACTCCGCCGCTTGCGGCGATGCACGAAATAGATGCACGAAACACCGGAGAGAGGCATGGTCAGCACCGTGGCGAAGGTCGGCAAGATCGTCCAGATCATCGGCTCCACGTTCGACGTGGAGTTCGAGGAGGGGCACCTCCCCGAGATCTACAACGCCCTCAAGATCGAGACGGCCGGCGACAAGGGCGTCGCCGTCAAGCTCACCGGCGAGGTGCAGCAGCACCTCGGCGGCAGCCGCGTCCGCTGCGTCGCCCTCGGCAGCACCGACGGCCTCGTCCGCGGCATCGACGTGACCGACACCGGCGGCCCGGTGAACGTGCCGGTCGGCCTCGAAACGCTGGGCCGCGTGTTCAACCTCCTCGGCGAGCCGATCGACGGCCAGGGGCCGGTCGGGCACAAGGAGACGCGCGGCATCCACCGCATCCCGCCGGCGTTCGAGGACCTGTCGCCGAAGGCCGAGGTGCTGGTCACCGGCATCAAGGTCATCGACCTGCTGACGCCGCTCGTCCGCGGCGGCAAGGCCGGCCTGTTCGGCGGGGCCGGCCTCGGCAAGACGGTGATTCTGCAGGAGCTCATCACGCGCATCGCGAAGGAGTACAAGGGGTACTCCGTGTTCGCGGGCGTCGGCGAGCGGACCCGCGAGGGGAACGACCTCTGGCTCGAAATGCAGGAGACCAAGACGAGCGCCGCGGCCGACGCCAAGAGCGTGCTGCAGAGCACCGCGATGGTGTTCGGCCAGATGAACGAGCCGCCGGGCGCCCGCCTGCGGGTGGCGCTGTCGGCGCTGACGATGGCCGAGTGGTTCCGCGACAGCACCGGCACCGAGACGCTGCTGTTCGTGGACAACGTGTTCCGCTTCTCGCAGGCCGGCTCCGAGGTGTCCGCGCTGCTGGGCCGCATGCCGAGCGCCGTGGGCTACCAGCCGACGCTGTCGACCGAGATGGGCGAGTTGCAGGAGCGGATCACCTCGACGAAGAACGGGGCGATCACGTCGGTGCAGGCGGTGTACGTCCCGGCCGACGACCCCACTGACCCCGCGCCGGCCAACACGTTCCAGCACCTCGACGCCTTCATCTACCTGGAGCGGTCGATCTCCGAGAAGGGCATTTATCCGGCCATCGACCCGCTGGCGTCGAACAGCCGGCTCCTCGACCCGCAGTTCGTCGGCGAGCGGCACTTCGCGGTGGCCGACCGGGTGAAGCGGATCCTGCAGCGATACCGTGAGCTGCAGGACATCATCGCGATCCTCGGGGTCGAGGAGTTGAGCGAGGAGGACAAGGCGATCGTGGGCCGGGCGCGGCGGATCGAGCGGTTCCTGAGCCAGCCGTTCTTCGTGGCGGAGCCGTTCACGGGGAAGAGCGGCGAGTTCACGAAGCTGGAGGACACGATCCGCAGCTTCGAGGAGCTGTGCGACGGCAAGTGGGACACCGTGAACGAGGCGGCGTTCATGTACGTCGGGGCGATCGACCAGGTGGCGGTCGCGGCCGAGAAGATGAAGACGGCGAAGTAAGGCGGACGGCCCCATTCCCCTGATACGCGGGTTCCGACATGGCCGACGCGAGTGGCAAGACGGTGAAGGTCGTGGTGGTGACGCCCGAGAAGGCGGCGTTCGAGGGGACGGCCGACTTCGTGGTGCTGCCGATGTACGACGGCGAGCTCGGCGTGCTGCCGGGCCGGGCGCCGCTGATCGGCCGCCTCGGCGCCGGCGAGCTGCGCCTGACGACCGGCGCCGCCGCGACGCGGTTCTACGTGGAGCCCGGCTTCGCGCAGGTGCGCGCCGACGTGGTGACGGTGCTGACGGCGAAGGCGGTGCCGGCGGCGGCGGTGACGGCGGCGTCGGCCGAGCAGGCGGCGACGGCCGCGGCCGCGCTGCCGTCGGGCTCGGCGGCGGAGCGGGCGAACAAGGACCGCGCCCGCGAGCGCGCCGCGGGGATGAAGCAGGTCGCCGCGAAGAACGCCGCCGCAGAATAAGTGCCACGTTGACCGTACACCCGGGCGGCGGATAATGCCGCCAGCCGCCCGGGGTCCGCCCATGTCCGA
>DASPHQ010000223.1:0-3582 GCA_035629595.1 Urbifossiella sp.
GTGGTCGTGTACCGCCGGCTGGTGACCGACGAGCGGCTCCCGGCCGAGCAGCAGACGCCGTTCACCCCGACGCCGAAGCAGATGCTCTACGGCACCCGCGCCGTGTTCCGGCGCGTGGTCGTCACTCGCTCCGACGCCGCCGGCCGGGCCGCGGAGGCGGTCGCCGAGGTCGAGCTGACCGACGGGTTCGCCAACGACACGATGCGGCCGTTCGTGTTCTCGGCGATCAACCGGCCGCTGACCGCGGGGGCCGCGTACACCCTCGACCCGTGCCCGAACGACATCTCCGGCTACTGGCACGCGAAGGTCGTGGAGGGGCTGTGCGCCGGTCAGCCGAACGCCTTGTACGACCGGCTGGCGACCCCGCCCGCGGCCGGCGACGGGGCCGGCTCGGCGGGGCAGGTCGCGTTCCTCGCCGGGCTCGACGCCTTCCACGACACCGGTCTCTTGCACGACTTCGAGCCGGGCAAGCGGGCGTTCATCGGCGGCCACGCCGCCACGCCGGTGCTGCTCGTCCAGGGGCCGCCGGGCACGGGGAAGTCGTACGCCACCGCGTTCGCCGTGCTCGCCCGCCTCCAGGGGGCGATGCGCGACGGCCGGCCGTGCCGGGCGTTCCTCACCTGCCACACCCACGCCGCCATCGACGTGCTGATCGCCAACGTGCTCAAGGTGAAGGAGAAGCTACGCGAGTTGCGGGCGGCGAAGTCCAAACTGTTCGCCAAGCACTTCGACGCCCGGCTCCTCGACGTACCGCTCTACCGGGTGTCCCCGAACGACCTGCCGCCGGAAGGGGTGACGCCGCTGGCGAAGGACGCCGGGAAGGGGAACGACGAGGAGTTCAACGCCGACGTCATCGGGGAGCACGAGTGGGTGGTGGTGGGGGTGACGGCCGGGGGCACGTACCAGCTCCTCAAGCAGCGGTGGCCGAAGGGCGTGTTCGGCCACGAGCTGTGCGACCTGCTGGTGCTCGACGAGGCCAGCCAGCTCAGCCTCCCGGCGGCGCTGCTGGCCGCGCTGCCGCTCGCCGCGGACGCGCCGGTCGTGGTGGTCGGCGACCACCGGCAGATGCCGCCGATCGTGAAGCACGACTGGGACGCCGAGGCCCGGCGGACGTTCGCCCGCTACCAGGTGTACGAGAGCCTGTTCGACACCCTGCTGGCGCAGGCCCCGCCGCCGCCGGTGATCCGCTTCGCCGAGAGCTTCCGGCTGCACGCGGCGATGGCCGAGTTCCTGCGGCGCGAGGTGTACCGCCACGACGGCATCGCCTACCACTCGAAAAAGACCGACGTGCTCGCGGCCCGGCCGCACGCGGACCCGTTCACCGCGGCGGTGCTCGACCCGGCGTACCCGCTGGTGGTGGTCGTCCACGACGAGTGCGCCAGCCAGGTCCGCAACCCGTTCGAGCAGGGGCTGGTCGGGCCGGTGTTGAAGGCGCTGGTGGACCCGGCCGGGCACGGGCTCGACCCCGCAACTGGGCTCGGCGTGGTGGTGCCGCACCGGGCGCAGCGGGCGGCGCTGCAGCAGGCGTTCCCGGAGCTGAGCGTCCTCGACCCGGCGACGGGGCTGCCGGGCCGCAGCGCGGTGGACACGGTGGAGCGGTTCCAGGGCGGCGAGCGGACGGTGGTGCTGGTGAGCGCGACCGAGAGCGACCGCGGCTACCTCCTGGCCGCGGCCGGGTTCCTGCTCGACCCGCGGCGGCTGACGGTGGCGGTCAGCCGGGCGAAGCGGAAGATGGTGCTGGTGGCGAGCCGCAGCGTGTTCGAGCTGTTCAGCCCAGACGAGGAGACGTTCGCCAACGCGCTGCTGTGGAAGAACCTGCTGCTGCGGACGTGTACCACGCTGCTGTGGGAGGGCGACCGGGACGGGGTGCCGGTGCGGGTGTGGGGCGGCGGGGCGACGTGAGCGACGGGCGAAGCCCACCCGCCGCGGCGGGTGGGCTTGCAGCCCGGGTTAGTACATCCAGCGGTACTCGACCCGGAACATGTTCTTGTACCACACCTCGCCCGTCAGGGCGCGGCCGTAGCCGAGGTACAGGTCCGACCGCGTCGGGTTCGGGCCGTCGCAGTCCGACCGCCCGAGCCCGATCCGCACGCCGAACTTGGCGTTCACGATCGTCGCCCCCTCGGCCGACACGGCCTGCCCGCTGTCCGGGTTCAGCTCGCGGCCGCTCAGGACCGACCAGCCCACCACCTCGGCGACCGGGGCCACGTAGCCCCACGAGCCCTCCGCCACCGTGTAGCTCGTACCCAGGCCGTAGGTCAGGACGTTGCCGGCGAAGTCGCTCACCCGGGTCAGCGGGATCTGGTCCTTCAGCTGGCCGAACACCTGCCACCGGTTCGACAGCTGCTCCTGGTAGAGGAGGCCCGGTTCGAGCCAGGTGCTGCCGGTGCCCAGGCCGAGCCGGGTGTCGCCGGTCGGCACGATCACCTGCATCTGGAGCGACAGCACCCGGTCGGCGTTGTACACGAGGGCGTACTTGCCGCCGAACTGGAGGTCGCTGATGCCGGCGGCGTTCCGGTTCTGCTCCGGGTTGATGAACCGGACCGGGATGTTGGCGAACACCGACGCCCGCGGGGTGACGGCGTACTCGAAGTAGGAGTAGAGCGTCTGCGAGTCCACGCTCGTCTCCGGGAGCGGCGGCCCCACGTTGTTCGGCGAGGGGAAGCAGCCGCACTTGGCGTAGAAGAAGTTCGCCCGGTCCGGGCGGTTGTTCCCGTAGGCCGAGTCGTACCGCAGGCGGAACTGCGTCATCGGCAGGGCGTTGTCGATGTACCCGCCGAGGCCGGCGGTCGGGCCGACGTCCGCCCCGGCGTACAGGTCGGGGACGGCCGGCGCCTGCACGGCCGGGGCCGGCGCGGGTGCCGGCTGCGGCGTCATGCCGGGGATCGACATGCCCGGCGCCGTCGCGGGGGGGCAGTTCTGGGGGTACGACCCCGGGTGATAGTACCCCTGCGGCGCGGCCCGCCGGAAGTGGCCGGCACCGACCACGTCCGCGGCCGGGTCGACGACCGTGGCGGAGTACTGGGCGAACGCCGGCGCGCCGGTCGCCGTCAGGGCGACGCAACCGGCGGCTCGTAACAGGCTACCGAACCTGGACATCATGTCCTCCGCGGGCGATTCCGTTCGCCACTGTAAAGGGTGTGAGGGGCGGGCCATCCTCCCGCAATCACTTCGACCCGTTCGCCCGCCGGGTGCGACCAAACCGGCGCAACCCGGACGCCCCGACCGGGCCGCGGGCGGGGTTGTGACGGTCGTACCGGGTTTCATCTCGGGCCTGGTCAATTCGTCGCCGTTCGATCACCACGTTGCTCGGACGCCGATCATTGGTTCCAGGAGAGTGGGGGACCCCGTCCCAGAAGCATTGAGTCAACTGGAGGAATCACTGTTGGAGCGACACTTCCGGGCCGCTTGCGCCACTACTTCTGAACTGGACAGAACTTACGGCCGGCGACTCGGCAGCCGATTCCCCTTTACGGCCGCGGGCCGCCGATGGGGCGCTCGCGGACCGCCGGCGTGAGCGTGTCCGTCGGCGCCCCGAAGCGCCGCCGCTCGTCCAGCTTCTCGACCGCGTCGCGCACCCGG
>DASPHQ010000224.1:0-3256 GCA_035629595.1 Urbifossiella sp.
GCGTACCGCGGGGCGACGAAGCTGCGCGAGTTCTACACCGCGAACGACGACGTGCTGACGGCGAAGGTCGTGTTCGACCTGGCGCAGGGCGGCGACGAGCTGGCGCTGAAGGTGGTGGACGACACCGCCTTCTACCTGGCCCTGGGGGCGACGGCGCTCACGGCGGTGGTGGACCCGGAGATGGTGGTGTTCGGCGGCGGCATGGTCGCGGCCGGGGAGTGGTTCCGGTCGAAGATCGACGCGCAGGTGAAGCGGTTCGGCCTGCCGTTCCCGACGAGGTCGCTGAAGGTCGCGTTCGCGTCGCTGGGCTCGGACGCCGGGTTCATCGGCGCCGCCGGGTGGGCGCGGGCGGTCACGAAGGGGAAGGCGTAAAGGCCCGAGCCACCTAACCCCCCGGCCCCCTTCCCTGGGAGGGAAGGGGGGGACGCACCGACCGACTTGCCGGGCGACCTTATCGCCGGAGCGAGACCCCAGGATGCTGCGGGGCGCGAGCACCCCTCCCCCCCTGGGGGAGGGGCCGGGGGAGGGGTTGCGGCCCGCGCCCGCGCCGAGCTGCTCCTGTTCCGCGCCGAGTGCCACGCCGCCGCCGACCGCGTTCCCGAGGCCGACGCCGACCTCGCCGCCGCCCGCGCCCACACGCCGCCCGCCGCGTGGCACCGCGCCGCCGGCCGCGTCGCCCGCCTCAAGCCCGACCTCGCCACCGCCGGGGCGCACGCCCTCGAAGTGCTGAAGTACGAGCCGCTGTCCATCGAGGCGCACCGCGCCGCCACCGCCGTCCTCGCCGAGGCCGACGGCCGCGCCGCGGCCCGCACCCACCTGGCGCAAGCGACGCAGCGCTTCCCGCACTTCCACCCGCTGCTCAAGCTCCGCGCCGAGTTCCTCTCCGGCGACCCGGACGCCGACGCCGACGCCATCCTGACCGACATGCTCGCCGACTGCCCGGCCGACGCCTGGGCGCTGCGGCAGCGGGCGCTCATCTTCTCCGACCGCAAGCGCCACGCCGACGCCCTCGCCGCCGTGCAGCAGTCCGCCGAGGTCGAGCCCGGACACGCGTGGTTCTACGGCGTCCTCGCCCAGGTCCACCGCCGCGCCGACCGGCCCGACGACGCGGCCGACGCCCTCCGCGAGGGGCTGCGCCGGAACATCGACCAGGAGCCGCTCGTCGCCGATCTCGTCGGCGGCGCCCGCGGCCGCGACGCCCGCCGCGACGCCCTCGACTTCGTCCTCGCCGAGCTGCGCCGCCAGCCGCACACGGGCGAGGGGCTGGCCGCCTACGTGTCGCAGTGCCACCAGGCGCTCCGCGACCCCGAGGACCACACCGAGCTGCTCGAAACCCTCGAAGAGATCCTCGACGCCCGCCCGGACCTGTGGCAGGCGTGGTCCGCGGTCATCCAGCAGATGGCGGCGCTGAACCGGCTCGAGGAGGCGAACGCGCTGGCCCGCGAGGCCACCGCCCGCTTCCCGCTCCTCGGCAAGCTGTGGTTCGACCGCGCCCAGGTGTGTCACGCCATGGGCAACGCCGACGGCCGCCTCGACGCGCTGCGCCAGGCCGTCGCCGCCGCGCCGGGCTGGTCGCCGGCGGCGCGCGAGCTGGCCGAGGCGCTCGACGACGCGGACGACAACGCCGAGGCCATCCGCGTGCTGCGGCGGAACGTGATGCGGTCGCCGACCGACCCGCTGGCGCACGGCTTCCTGGCGGAGTGGCTGTGGGAGGCCGGCGAGAGCCGCGAGGCGCTCGACCGCGCCATGCTCGCCGTCCGCCACGAACCGGGCTACGACTGGGCGTGGCACGCGATTCAGCTGTGGTCCGACCGGCTGGAGGTGCCCGAGGAGGCCGCCGAGACCGCCCGCGAGCTGGCGAAGGAACGCCCCGGCGACCCGCGCGTGTGGCTCCGCCTCGTCCGCGTGCTGACGCACCCGCGGCACAACGAGGAGGTGCTGGCCGCGCTCGACAAGGTGACGGCGCTCGACCCGCGCAACATCGAGGCGCACGACCTGCGCGCCGAGCGCCTCGCCGAGATGGGCCGGTACGACGACGCCCTCGCCGCCGCGCAGCCGCCGGCGCTGGTGGCCGACCTGCCGTTCGTGCTGCAGGGCCGCGCCGCGTGGGTGGAGGCGAAGCGCGGCAACTACGGCGCCGCCATCCCGCCCATGCAGGCGCTCGTGGCCGTCGATCCCAAGTACGTGTGGGGCTGGCACCAGCTCGCCGACTGGTTCAACGAAATCGGCCGCGCCGACAGCTATCTCGAAGCCGCGACCGAGCTGGTGAAGCTGCAACCCGGCCACCCCGTGTCGCTGACGCTGCGCGGCGAGGCGAAGTTGCAGACCGGCGACCGCGACGGCGGCAAGGAGGATTTGCGCGACGCCCTGTCCGCCGCAGCGGCTTACTCGCCCGCGGCCGCCATCCTGTTCGACGCGCACCTGGCCGACGAGGAGTACCGCGAGGCGCGGCAGGTACTGGCCGTGCTCCAGGAGCACCTCGCCGGGCCGGAAGTGGCGGTGAAGCAGATTCAGCTCGCGGCCAAGACGGGCGACCCGGACGTGGCGGTGCTGGCGTTCGCGGAGGTGTGCGAGGGGCCGGGGCAGTCGCCGTACCCGATCCAGGCGGGGCTGACGGAGATGCGCGCCGCCGGGTGGGAGGAGCGCGCCTTCCGGGTGCTGCGCGAGTCGTGGCAGAACGGCGGCCCGTTCCACCCGTGGGCGCCGATCTTCTGGGTCGATTCGCCCGACGGCCAGACCGCCGACCCCGGCGACCGCATCCGCGCCGCCGACGCCGTCATCAAGGCCTACCCGCGGTTCGTCCCCGGGCACGATAGCAAGGCCGAGCAGCTGGCCGCGGCGGAGCGCTTTGACGAGGCGCTGGCGGTGTGTACGAACCCGGAGCTGGGCGACCCGCCGCCGCGCGAGCTGCGCGCCCGCGCCGCGTGGGTGGAGGCGAAGCGCGGCGACCGCGGCCGGGCCGTGGCGCAGATGCGGGCGCTGGTCGCCGAGGACCCGTCGTTCGTGCTCGGCTGGCGGCAGCTCGCCGGCTGGTTCGACGCCGCGGGTCGGTATCGTGAATGTCTCGAAGCCTCCGAGCAGTACGTGAAGCTGGAGCCGCACAACCCGGTGGCGCACGTCTACCGCGGCGAGGCGAAGCGGAATTTGGGCGACCGCCGCGGCGCCGCCGCCGACTTCGCCCGCGCCTTCGACCTCGACCCGAGCTTCGAGGTGGCCGGGCTGAACCTCATCACCGAGCAGCTGGCGACGAGCGACC
>DASPHQ010000225.1:0-9459 GCA_035629595.1 Urbifossiella sp.
GCGTGCTGGTGGTGAGCGGGGCGGCGGTGCTGATCCGCGACAACCGCCTGGCGTTCACGTATGCGATGGGCACGGCCGCGGCCGGGGCGGTGCTGCTGGCGGCGGCGCTGGTCGGGCTGCGGGCCGGGGTGCTGTCGCCGCTGGCGTTCATGGTCCTGCACGGCGTCGGGCTGTACCTTCCGTACATCGCCGTCCACACCACCGTGTTCGAGCGGCTCATCGCCATGACCCGCGACCGCGGGACCGTCGGCTACCTGATGTACCTCGTGGACGCCTTCGGCTACCTCGGCTACGTCGCCGTGCTGCTCGCGCGCACGGCCGGCGGGCCGGGGCCGGACTTCCTGGCGTTCTTCGTGCCGCTGTCGTGGGTGATTGCGGCCGCGACCGTGGCGCTGCTGATGCCGGCGTGGTACTACTTCATGACGCACCCGGCCGCCCGGCCGGCCGCGGGGGAGGCGTGATGGCGACCGTCGCCCTGTTCCACGGCCCCGGCCGGCCGCTGGAACTCGTGAGTGAACCGAAGCCCGAACCGCGCGCCGGCGAGGTGCTGGTGCGTGTCAGCTGTTGCACGCTGTGTCGGAGCGACCTGCACACGCACGCCGGGCGGCGGACCGAGCCGACGCCGGCGGTGCTCGGGCACGAGGTCGTCGGCCGCGTGGAAGCGTTCGGGCCGGGGACGGTGCCGACCGACTACCGCGGCACGCCGGCGGCGGTGGGGACGCGGGTAACGTGGGCCGTGGCGGTCGGCTGCGGGACGTGCTTCTTCTGCGCCGACGGGCTGCCGCAGAAGTGCGAGACGCCGTTCAAGTACGGCCACCGCCGCGCCGAACCGGGCCGACCCGCGGGCGGGCTGGCGGAGTTCGTCGTCCTCGTACCGGGCACGGTCTGGTTCGTGGTGCCGGACGCCGTTCCCGACACGGTCGCGGCCCCGGCCAACTGCGCGACCGCCACCGCCGCCGCCGTCCTGCGCGCCGCCGGGTCGGTGGCCGGGCGGACGGTGCTGGTGTTCGGTGCCGGCGTCCTCGGGGTGACGGCGTGCGCCCTGGCCCGCGCCGCCGGCGCCCGCACGGTGATCGTCGCCGACCCACTCCCGTCGAACCGCGAGCGCGCGAGTCACTTCGGCGCCACGCAGGCGGTCGCGCCCGGGGACGACCTGCGCGCCGCTGTTCTCGCGGCGACCGCCGGCCGCGGCGCCGACGTGGTGCTCGAACTCGCCGGCTCAGCCGATGCGGTGGCGGCTTCGCTGGCGCTGGCGCGCGTGGGCGGGACGGTGATCCTGGCGGGAACGGTCGCCCCGGTCGGCGCGGTGCCGCTGGACCCGGAGGCGGTGGTGCGGTGGATGCTGACCGTGCGCGGCGTCCACAACTACCACCCCGCCGACCTCGCCGCGGCGCTCGACTTCCTGGCCGGGCCGGGCGCGGCGTACCCGTTCGCGGAGTTGGTCGGCACGGAATACCCGCTGGCGGACGCCGACCGGGCCTTCGCCGACGCCCACACCCGGCCCGGGGTGCGGACGGCGGTGGTGCCGTGATGCGGGGTCGGGCCGCGTATCCTGATCGTCGGAGGTTCCCCGTGCCGCTCGTCGACGCCGTGTTCCGCCTGTTCGCCGAGCGCGGCAGCGGGCTGTACTTCGGGGAAGCGGTCACCGAAACCGAACACGCCGTCCAGACCGCGCACCTGGCCGAAGCCGCGAACGCCGGCCCCGCGCTCGTCGCCGCCGCGCTGCTGCACGACGTGGGTCACCTCCTCCACAGCCTTGGCGAGGACGTGGCCGACCGCGGCATCGACGGCCGGCACGAAGAGGTCGGCGCGGCGTGGCTGGCGCGGCACTTCGGTCCCGCCGTCGCCGACCCGGTCCGCCTCCACGTCGCCGCCAAGCGGTTCCTGTGCGCCGTGAATCCCGAGTACCTCGCCGGACTTTCCCCGGCGTCGCGGCGCAGCCTCGAACTCCAGGGGGGGCCGTTCTCGTCGGACGAGCAGGCGGCGTTCCGCGCCGAGCCGCGCTGGGAAGCGGCGCTCGCGCTGCGGCGGTGGGACGACGCCGCGAAGGTGCCGGGCCTCGCGGTCCCCGGCGTCGAGCACTACCGGCCGCACCTGGAAGCGGCGCTGAAGGGGAACGCATGAGCGCGGGGTACGACGCGGCGGTGGTCGGGGCCGGCGTGCTGGGGCTGGCCCACGCCCACCACCTCGCCCGCCGCGGGCTGCGGGTCGTGGTGATCGAGCGGCACCCGGCCGCGCGCGGGGCGTCGGTGCGGAACTTCGGCATGCTGTGGCCCGTCGGGCAGCCGGCCGGCGAGCGGTACGAGCTGGCGCGCCGCAGCGTCGAGGTGTGGCGCGACGTGCTCCGCGCCGCCGGCCTGTGGCACGACCCCTGCGGCTCGCTCCACGTCGCCCGCCACGCCGACGAAGAACAGGTGCTCCGCGAGTTCACGGCCGCCGGCGACCGGCCGAGTGAAGTGCTGAGCGCCGCGGAGGTCGTGCGCCGCTTCCCCGCCGTTCGCGCCGACGGACTGCGGGCCGGGTTGTTCAGCCCGACCGAAGTGTGCGTGGACCCGCGGCAGGTGATCGCCGAACTGCCGGCGCACCTGGCGCGGGAGCACGGCGTCGCGTTCCACTTCGGCACCACCGTCCTCGGCTACGACGCCGGCCGCGTCGCCACCACCGCCGGGAGCGTGACCGCGAACCGCCTGGTGATCTGCACCGGCGAGGACTTCCGCGACCTGGCGCCGCAAGCGTTCGCGGACGCCGGCCTGGTTCGCTGCAAGCTCCAGATGATGCGCTCGACGCCGGTCCCCGACCGGCTCGGCACCATGCTCGCCGGCGGGCTGACGCTGCGGCACTACGGTGGGTTCGCCGCCTGCCCGACGCTGCCGGCGCTGGTCGCGCGGTTCGACGCCGAGCTGCCGGAGTACGGGCGGCACGGCATTCACGTGATGGCGTCGCAGAACGCGGCCGGGGAGGTCGTGATCGGCGACTCGCACCACTACGGCGACGCCGTCAGCCCGTTCGACGACCCGCGGGTGGACGGGCTGATCCTCGACTACCTCCGCGGCTTCCTGAACCTGCCCGACCTGTCGATCGCGGCGCGGTGGCACGGCGTGTACGCCAAGCACCCGACGGCGGCGTGGGTGGCGGCGCGGCCGGCGCCGGGGGTGCTCGCCGTGACCGGCGTCGGCGGGGCCGGCATGACGCTGTCGTTCGGCCTCGCCGAGCGGACCGTGACCGAATTCCTGGGGGACTAACCGTGATCGAGCTGGTCGTGTTCGACATGGCGGGGACGACGGTGTTCGACGGCGACGCGGTGAACGCGTCGTTCCGCGCCGCGCTGGCCGCGCACGGGGTGACGGCCGACCCGGCGGTCGTGGACCGCGTGATGGGTTATCACAAGCCCGAGGCCATCCGCGTGATCCTGGAGACGGTCGGCCGGCCGGCAGGGACGGCGGAGGTGGACGCGATTCACGCCGCGTTCGTGGCGCGGATGTGCGACTACTACGCCACCGACCCGGCGGTGCGCGAGATCCCCGGGGCGGCGGCGGCGTTCGCGCGGCTGCGGGCCGCGGGGGTGAAGGTGGCGCTGGACACCGGCTTCGGCCGCCGCATCGCCGACGCCGTGCTGACCCGCCTCGGCTGGACCGTGCCCGCCGTGGTGGACGCGACGATCACGAGCGACGAGGTGCCGCGCGGCCGGCCGTACCCGGACATGATCCGGGCGCTGATGGCGCGCCTGGGCGTGACGAACCCGGCGGCGGTGGCGAAGGTCGGCGACACCGCAGTGGACCTGGACGAGGGGACGAACAGCGGTTGCAGCCTGGTGGTGGGCGTGACGACGGGGGCGTTCACCCGCGAGCAACTGGCGGGGCGGCCGCACACGCACCTGCTGGCGTCGGTGGCCGACGTGCCGGCGCTGGTGCTCGGCGGGCGGTGACGGATGCTTGCGAGCGGCGCGGCGCTCGCACGGGTCCGGCGCATCAGGGCGCGAATGGGGCCGCTCGTCGTTGAGATACGTATGAGAGCCCCGGTGCCACGCCGAACTTGAAACGACTGGTGGGATCGGGTCGATCGGTGGCGGCTCGACACAAGTGCCGGCCGGGCAAGGACTCGCGTCGTGTCCGACCCGGCGGCGTCGTTCCAATATAGATTCTTCCAGTTGACTCAATGCTTCTGGGACGGGGTACCCCACTTCCCTGGAACCAAGTGTCCCGGTCCGAACGACCTGGTCGTCGAACGGCAACGGGTCAACCCGACGTGGTATCAGTCCGGGCGCCGTGGGTCGCCCGCTCGATGGACTGCGCGCTCGGGACTTTCACGTTCCAGGCGAGGCCGACCCAGCTCATCACGCGAATCAGGTAGTAGCTCGCGTCCATCTGCCACCAGGACAGCCCGTGCCGGGCCGAGGTGGGGAAGGCGTGGTGGGCGTTGTGCCACCCCTCGCCGAGCGCGAGGAAGCCGAACACCACGTTGTTGCGGCTCTCGTCCGCACTCTTGTACGGGCGGAACCCCCACAGGTGGCAGGCCGAGTTCACGCTCCAGGTGACGTGGTGGACGAGGAAGATGCGCACCAGCCCGCCCCAGATGAGCCCCGTCCACACGCCCATCCAGCTCAGCTGGATGACCCCGCCGAGGACGGCCGGGATGGCGAGCCCGAGGAGAATCCAGAACGGCCACAGCGCGTCCGCCACCCGCAGGGCACGACTCTTCTGGAGATCCTTCACGTAGTCGTACAGGTCGGGCGGGTCGGCCTGGAAGAACCAGCCGATGTGGGCGTGCCACGCCCCGCGGAGCGCCCCCAGAACCCCGCCGCCCGTGTGGTGGGGCGTGTGCGGGTCGTCGGGGGTGTCACTGTGCTGGTGGTGCCGGCGGTGGAACGCCACCCACTTGAACAGCGACCCCTGGACGGCCATCGACCCGAACGCGGCGAACACCACCTTGATCCAGGTGTACGTCTCGAACGAGCGGTGGACGAACAGCCGGTGGAAGCCGACGGTGATGCCGAGGGCGGTGGTGAGGTACATCCCGATCAGGAGGCCCAGGTCGGTCCAGGCGAACCCCCAGCCCCAGAGGAAGAACGGGGCGGCGACGAGCCCGAGGAGGGGGACGACGATGACGAGGAGGATGACCGCCTGGACGTGGAGCGGGGCACGCCCTTCGATCGGCGTGGGGAGCTCGGCGGCCGGGTCCGCGACCGGTAACTCGGTGCTCTCCGTCATGGCCGGCCCTCATCTCACGTGCGGGTCATGCGCGAGCGCATCGGGCATCGGCCGTGCAACTTCCAGACCGATGCTCACGGATGCGAGGCGTCCGGGGCGCGTCGGCCGGAGGTGCGGGCCGTTAGAGCCCGAGGGGGCAGGTGCCGTCCAGCCGGCCGCCGACCCGGGAGTAGACCCGCAGGACCATCCCGTCGGGAGCGACCGGAGCGAGGACCGGGGCGAGCATCGCAGGCCCCGGAGCCGGTCCCCGAACCTCCGACTCGACCGCGACAGGCAGGTCGGCAGCGGTGCGCCGGTGGTCCGACAGGCTCTCGAGTCGCATGGTCTTCGTCCTGGGGGAGGGGAATCGTGGCGTCCGGCCGCGAGGGGTCATTCTACTCTGGGCGGGATTTACGATTGAAACTATCTTTCGGTTTCGCCCGGATTCTGGGGTGGAGCCGCGCTCGGTTCTTCCACCCTGCTGGCGGCCGGCGCACCGCCGGCTCATCCCAGGGTCTTCAACAGCCCGAGGAGTGCGTCCACGCTCACCGGCTTGATGAAGTGGTGGGCGAACCCGGCCTGCTGCGGCCGCCCGCTGTCGGCCGCGCTCGGCGTGTACCCCGACAGCGCACAGAGCGTCGCCCCCGCCATCTCCGGGTCGGCGCGGAGCCGCCGGGCCACCTCGTACCCGTCCATCCCGGGCAGCCCGATGTCGAGCAGCACCAGCGACGGGCGGAACTCCGTCGCCATTTCCAGGGCGGTCGACCCGGACCGCGCCACCCGGACATCGTGCCCGTACAGCCGGAGGAGCATGCACAGGCTGTCCCCCGAGTCGATATCGTCCTCCACCACCAGCACCCGCCGGGGCGGCCCGGACGACTGTCGGGGCACGACCACGGTCGTCGGCACCCGGGGCGGGGCGTCCTGCTGCACGGGGAACTTGACGGCGAACTCACTCCCCTTGCCGGGTCCGCCGCTCGCCGCCGTCACCCGCCCCCCCTGCAACTCGACCAGCGTCCGCACCAGCGCCAGCCCGATGCCGAGCCCGCCCTGCGCCCGGCTGAGCGAGGCGTCCACCTGGGTGAACAGGTCGAAGATGTGCGGGAGCTCGTTCGCGGGGATGCCGATCCCGTTGTCCGTCACCCGGGCGACCGCGTCGGCCCCCTCCCGGGCGACCGTCATCCGCACCAGCCCGCCGGTGTCCGTGTACTTGGCCGCGTTCGTCAACAGGTTCACCGCGATCTGCTCGAGCCGCGCCGGGTCGCCGGTCACCCACAGCGGTTCGGTCGGGAAGAGGAGCGAGAACTCGTGCCGGCGGGCGTCGAGGAGCGGCCGGGCCGAGTCGGCCGCCCGGTTCATCACCGCCCGGAAGTCGACCACCTCGGTCGTCAGCCGGAGCTTCCCCTGGGTGATGCGGCTGACGTCGAGGAGGTCGTCCACGAGGCGGACCATCTGCCCGACCTGCCGCTCGATGAGCCCCACCGCCTGGCGGATGACGGGGTCGTCGGTGCGGACCAGTCGGAGGATGGACACCGCGTTCAGCACGGGCGAGAGGGGGTTGCGGAGCTCGTGGGCCAGCATGGCCATGAACTCCTCCTTCGCCCGGTTCGCCGCGGCCAGCCCGTCGGCCCGCTGCCCCGCCGCCGCGGACGCCTCGGTGTCGGTGAGGTCGTGCATCACCCGGGCGAAGCCGCTGAGCTGCTTCGCCTCGTCGTAGAGCGCGGTGACGTGCGCCCGGCACCAGAACCGCGACCCGTCCTTGCGCACCTGCCAGCGGACGGCGGCCGTGTGGCCGCTCTCCCGGGCCGCCGCCAGCTCGTACTCGGGCTGGCCGGCGACCACGTCCTCGGGCGAGAAGAAGCGGGAGAAGTGCCCCCCGACGACCTCGTCGGTGCGGAACCCGAACAGGCGCTCGGCCCCGAGGTTCCAGCAGACCAGCCGGCCGTCCCGGTCGACCAGGAACAGGGCGTACCCGGTGGCGTCAGCCGCGAGGAGGTCGAACCGCCGGGCCAGGCTCTCGGCCGAAAGGGCGGTCGCGTCGTGCGGGTCCATGTCCGCCTCCGGTGGGCATCGGCGCAGCGCCCTTCCGACGGAAGGGGTGACCCTGACAGTCAGATTGATTAGGTGACGGTCCCGATGGGCTCGGGGGGACGTCAGGTAAGAAATGCGGCCATCCAGGTTGCTCGTTACTCTACTCGGGCCGGGGTAAAACACAAAGGCCCGTTCAAGAATTGCCCCACCCCGATCACCCGTTCAGCCGGGTGTGACCGCCCTAGCGGGCGGCCCGGTGCGCGGGTGGCCCGCTCGACTACTTTCCGACCCGGTGCAGGGCCGACCCGGTGCGGACCAGGAACGCCCCCTCGACGGCCGCCACGCCGTACACCCGGCCGCGCCCCGGCAGGCGGTTCTCGGCCACCACCTCCGGCTCCGGCCCCGGCTTCACCACCGCCGTCACCCCGTCCTTGGTGAAGAAGTAGACGTGCCCCGCCCCGCCGACCGGCGACGCCCAGCACGACCCCGGCAGGCGGTGGTCCCACACGCTCTTGCCGGTCGCCGGGTCGAAGCAGTACGCCACCCCGTCCCGGCTCACCGAGTAGCCGTACTTCCCGTACACGAGCGGGGAGCCGAACGAACTCACCCCCTCGGCCGACCGCCACGCCACCCGGTCGTCGGCCTTGCCGCCGGGCCGCACCGCCACCTGCGAGGCGCGGTCGCTCGACCCGAGCACCAGCAGCTCGCCCGCCGGCGTCGGCGTGGCGACGGTGTTCCCGGTCAGCCCGCCGAGCTCCCACAGCTTCGCGCCGGTCGCCACGTCGAACGCCGCCGCGAGCCCCGGCGCGCTGACCACCGCCACCGGCTTCCCCCCGACCGTGACGACGGCCGGCGAGGTCCACGACCCGCCGAACGGGTGGTCGGCCTTCCACCGGTCCTTGCCGGTCGCCGCGTCCACCGCCAGCAGGTACGAGGTTCCTTGCGCGACGAGCACCAGCAGAGTGTCCCCGGCCAGGACGGGGGAGGTGCCGAGGCCGTGGTTCCCGCGGAGTGGGCCGAAGTCCGCCTCCAGGTTGCGGCGCCACACCTCCTTCCCGGCGTGGTCGAGGGCGAGCAGGTCGCCGCTCTCGAACAGGGCGAACACGCGGTCGGCGGTCACGACGGGGGTCGGCGCCGCCTTGCTGACGTAGTCGGTGGCCTTCACCCGCTGGGCGTTCGGGAATGACTTCTTCCACGCCTCCTTCCCCGTGGCGAGGTCGAGGCGGATGACGTGGAGGGTGTCCTTCGACTCGCCCTCGGCGCTGGTCACGAACACGCGGTCCTTCCACACCACCGGGCTCGACTGGCCGTACCCCGGCAGCTCGGCCGTCCACGCGACGTTCTCGGTCGGCGACCACTTGAGCGGGAGCGCCTTCGCGGCGGTGACGCTGTCGCCGGTGCCGCGGAAGGCGGGCCACACGTCCGGCGGCGAGTCGGCCCACACGGCGCCGAGGCTGACCGTGAGTAGGAGGGCGGGCAGGAGCAGGCGGGTCATCGCGCGTCCGGGAGTCGGCGGGTGGGTGCGGGGTCGCGGCGGCACGCCGCGGCGACAGGAGCTGGCGGGGGTGGGACGAATTATCTGCGGATGAGATAGGTGAACAGCAGGGTGATGAGGGCGCCGACCACGGCGCCGAGGACGCTCGGGCCGAACGCCCAGACCCGACGAGCCCACTCCTCCCTTTCCTTCTTCTGGTCGTCCTTCCACTTGCGGAGGTCGTCCAGTTCTTTCCTCGTAACGGCGAGCGTCGCCTCGTACGCGATGCGCAACTCGGTAACCCGATCGACGGTCTGCTGGTGGGCGAGGCCGAGGGCGTCGGCCGCCTTCTCTGTCGCTTCGAGTTGCTTGGCAATGCCGGGAACGTTTCGCTCCAGTTCCAGGAGTCGGTCGGCCTGGGTCTTTCCCGACGGCACGTCAGTTCCCCGTGATCTCTTGAAGGTACTTCGCCGTCTGGAACCGAAGCAGGTCGCCCCACAGCCGGTAGAGCCGAAAGTCCATCTGATGGTTAGATGTGAGTTCGGTAGGCGCGAATTCCCCGGTCACCTCACCAAACGGGTCTTTCAGGTTCAAGGTATACACCACCCGCCCGCGGGCGTCGGCCTTCCGATCCCAGCGCGCTGAAACAAGACCGGTCGACGACCCGAGAACCTCTTCCAGTTGGTTCGACGCGGCCTGGAGCAGTGCGAAGTGCTCCGCCGACTCGGCGGCTGCGGTGTATGTCACGGTCATTGGTTCTCCCGGCTC
>DASPHQ010000226.1:0-2135 GCA_035629595.1 Urbifossiella sp.
GCGCCGGCGCCGACACCCGGGACGAGCGCCGCAAAGTACCCGCCGCCCTCGGCGTGGAGCGCGACCGGCGGGCCGTCGGCGATGACCACTTCGACGGTGCGGCGGATGGGCGCCCAGACGCGGAAGTGGGCGCCGCCGGGGGCGACTTCGGCGCCGACGGGGAGGCGGCGGGTGGGCATGGTCACGACCGGGGGGTGGAAACCAGGACGGCGACCGGGAACGTGCCCAGCACGTCCGCCACCGGCAGCCGCAGGTCGGCGTCGTGGGCGGCGCCGGTGAACACGTTCAACCACCTTCCGGGCGGCAGGTCGTAGAGCGACACCTCGGTGTCACCCCAGACCTCCGCCCCGACCGGCGGCCGGCCGGACTCGGGGACCAGCGCCGCTGCGAGCCGCGGCACGATCACCACCGCGGCGGCGCCGGCGAGGCGGCGGGCGAACGCGAAAACGTGGTCGGCCTTTGACCCCGACACCGTCAGCGGCAGGTACTCGCCGCGGGCGAACAGCTCGGCGTGTTCGCGCCGCGCTCGCAGCGCCTGCGACACGGCGAACAGCTTCGCCCGCCGGTCGCTGATGTCGGGCGGCGCCTCCAGGTTCGTCAGCCAATCCTGGCGGGAGGCGTAGTCCACCGGGCGGCGGTTGTCCGGGTCCACGAGGCTGAAGTCCCAGCCCTCCGTCCCCTGGTAGGTGTCCGGGACGCCGGGGGCACAGCAACGGATCACGGTCTGCGCCAGCCCGGTGACGCGGCCGAGGAAGCCGACCCGGGCCGCGAACGCTGTCAGGTCGGCCAGGAACTCGGCCGACTCCTCCGGGCTCAGGACGCGCTCCACGAACCGCGCGACGGCCGCCTCGTAGTCCGGGTCGGGGTTGATCCACGAGCTGTGAACCTTTGCCTCGCACAGTGCCTTCTTCACGAACGCCTGGATGCGCCCGTTGAACTCCTCCGACGGCCCGCCGTCCCACACCGCCACCAGCGTCTGGTAGATCAGGTACTCCTCGTTCCGGTCCGGCACGGGGCCGTCGTCGCCGTCGGCGCGGTGGCGGGCGTTCAGGTGCGCCCAGCGGTTCACCCGGTCGGCCCACTCGCCGGGCAGTTCGCTCAGCGCGTTCAGCCGGGCGCGGGCGTCCTCGCTCCGCTTCGTGTCGTGCGTCGACAGCGGCGACAGGCTCCCCGCCGAGTTCTCCTGCCGGTCGAGGAAGAACGCATGGACCTTCTCCGGCCGCCGGCCGAAGTGGCCTGGCTCGCCGCCGACCTCGTTCAGCGACACGAGCCGGTTGTACACGTAGAACGCCGTGTCCTCGATCCCCTTCGCGGTGACTGGCGACGTGAGCTGCTGGAACTTCCCGGCGAAGCGGCGCTGCCCGGCGCGGTAGTCGTCCGACGCCGGGCCGCTCGGCGGGTCCTTCAACAGCAGCGTGTCGCGGACGAAGTCGTACAGCGGCCGGCCGAGCATCGGGTTCCGCTTGCGGGCCTTCGACACCGCCCGGCCGATCAGCCCCTTGTCCACGTCGCGGACGCCGCCGTTGACGTACGACCGGTACACCGGGAAGCTGGCGATCACCTCGCGCAGCGCCCGGCGGATGCCGTTCAGGGTGAAGTCGCGGCTGCGGCGGTCCAGCCGCGCCAGCCGGTCGAGGTGGTGCGACAGTGCGGTCAGCTCGCTCGACAGCGACGACGACAGAATCTGCGACTTCTTCTGGTACACGACCGTCGGGAACGGGTCGGTCTGGCCGGAGAACTCGCGGTACAGGCGCGTCAGCCCGGCCTCGCCGGCGGGGTCCACGAACAGGTTGTTGACGGCCGTGATGAACTCGTACCCGGTAGTGCCGTCGCACGCCCACTCGCGCGGCAGCGGCTCCCCCTCCGCGAGAATCTTCTCGACCACGACGTACAGCGGCCGCCCCGCCGCCGCGGGCTCCGCGACGCGCTCCAGCAGCGCCGCCTCGTCGCGGTCGGGGTCGAAGCCCGGGTACTCGTCGGCCGCGTCGGCCGCGAGCCGCTTCGCCACCGCGAGGACGTAGCGGGCCTGGAGGCGGTCGAGGTAGTTCTTCGGGTCGAACAGGCCGTCGGGGTGGTCGATCCGCAGGCCGTCCGCGGTGCCGTCGGCGAGCCAGCCGAGCAGCTTGCGGTGAACG
>DASPHQ010000227.1:0-2069 GCA_035629595.1 Urbifossiella sp.
CCGGGTTGTCGATGTGGAGCTTCTTCTCGACGCCGTTCACCTGCCACAGCACCTTGCCGTCGGCCGCGTCCCAGCACGCCAGGACGCCGGTGCCGCCGAGGGAGTAGACGCGGCCGTCGGCGACCGCGGGGGTGCCGCGCGGGCCGTTGCCGAACGGCGGGCTGAACTCGGCCCGGTCGTAGCTCGCCTCCCACTTCTTCGCGCCGGTGGCGGCGTCGAACGCGGCGAGGGCGTCGGCGTTCTTCCCCTTCGGCTGGTAGAAGGCGTAGACGAACCCCTTGGCGACGACCGGCGAGCTGTGCGCCTCGCCGACCGGCTGCTTCCACAGCTGCTTGGGGCCGTCGGCGCCCCAGCGGCCGAGCTTCTCGGGGAGGGAGTTGTCGCGGTTCGGGCCGAGGAACTGCGGCCAGTCGGCGGCCGCGAGTGGGAGCGTGGGTGTGAGCGCGAGGACGAGAGCGACCGGGAAGCGGGTCACGGGTGCGGCCTCCGGGGGTGTGGGGGCGACGGCGCGGTCCGCCGACGCCACCCGGGGCGTTGCCCCGGGCTATCCTATCCCAGCCCTTTGGGCTGAAGAGGGTGGCTGGGTTTTCAGGCCAACGGCCTGGGACAGGATAGCCCGGGGCAACGCCCCGGGACGGGCTCCGAACCGGTCACTACTTCTTCGGCAATTCCACCTTGGTCGTGGCGATCGTCTTTTTACCGTCCTTCTCGCCCACGGTGCCGATCACGGTGACGCCCTCGATCTTGCCGCCGCCGCACACCTCGGCGTGGAACGCCTCGCGGTTCCCCTTGTCGGTCAGGTAGTACGTCACCACCGCCTTGCCGTCGCCCTTCACCTGGAGGGCGTTCACGCACGTCTTCGTCTCGTTCAGGGCGCACGCCGCGCACACCAGCGTGCCCTTCAGCGTCGTCTCCTTCTTGTCCGACTTCGGGGCCGGCTCCTGGGCCTCGGCGGACACCATCAAGCCGCCCGCCACCACCGCCAGGGCCACCGTCAGCGCGCGGAACATGTCGCGTCTCCGTTGGGGTCAGAAGAACAGCCGCATCACGTCGTTCCAGATCACGAACACGAACAGCATCAGGATCATCACCAGCCCGCCCCACATCAGGGCGGCGAACAATCGCTCCGGCACCGGTCGGCCGGTCGCCTTCTCGTACAAGAGGAACACCATGTGCCCGCCGTCGAGCACCGGGATCGGCAGGAAGTTCACCACCGCCAGGTTCACCGAGATCATCCCGATGAACAGCAGGAATTGCCAGAAGTCCTCGCCCGACAGCCGGTACGACACGTTGGCGATCGTCAGCGGCCCGCTCAGCGTCTTCGGGCTGATCTGGCCGACCACGATGCCGTACAGGTTTTGGTACACGGTGCCGATGAACCGCCACGTCCGGTCCCAGCCGAGGCGGACCGCCTCGCCCACCCCGTCGGCCGTCTGCACCCGCTCCTCGTACTCGAACTGAAACCCGCGGTCGGCCAGGCCGTGCGCCGGGTCCGCGACAGACGCGATCCACCCGGTCTCCACCTCCGCGTCGCCGCGCTTCACCTTCAGATCGATCTCGTGCGGCGGCGCCAGCTGCAGCAGCGCGTCCACCGCGGCCCACTGGTGCGCCTTCACGGCACGCCAGTTCCCGTCGGAGCCGTCGGCCTTCTTCAGCCGCACCGCCGTCACCACGTCGCCGGCCTGCACCTTCCCCGCGGCCGGGCCGGTCACGTCCGCCGCCACCGCGTCCACCCAGTAGGCGAGGCCCAGCCCGCTCAGCGGGAGCGGCGAGTTCATCAGGTTCAGCGGCTCGCGGTCGTACCGGAACGAGTCGTCGTACCGCAGCGCCAGCGCGTGCCGGCGGGCGCGGTGGTCGGTCCCGTCCTCGCGCAGCACGACCACCGTCGCGGTCAGGTCGCCGCGCTTGTCCTCGGGGTACGCGGCGGCCCACTCGCCGAGCTGCGTCGGCAGCCGCAGCGGGTCGAGCGGCACCACGGCGTCGCCCTTGCCGGCCTCGGGCGGGGCGCTGTTGGCGAACCACGTCCGCTTCCCGGCGGGGTCGGTCACGCCGACCGCCGCGATCACGTC